>JBLNEU010000169.1:0-13776 GCA_050263015.1 Deltaproteobacteria bacterium
TGACGAGCTGTCGACGCACCTCAAGCGCGCCGACATCGTGATCTCGTCGACGGGGGCCCCCCACTTCATCCTGACGCGGGCCGACGTCGAGGCGGTCATCCAGATCCGGAGGAACCGTCCCATGTTCTTCATCGACATGGCGGTCCCGCGGGACATCGACCCCGACGCGAACCAGATCGACAACGTGTACGTTTACGACATCGACGACCTGAACAACGTGATCGAGACGAACCTCGAGGAGCGCCAGCGGGAAGCGGCGCGGGCCGAGGAGATCGTCGCCGGCGAGGTGAACGGGTTCCTCCGGTGGCTCGAGCTCCAGCAGACGACGCCGACGATCGTCACCCTGCGGCGCAAGTACGAGGAGGTCAAGAACGCCGAGGTGGCCAAGGCGCTCTCGGCGCTCGGGGGGGACGATCCCAAGACGCGCAAGGTCGTGGAGGCGCTCGCGTCCTCCATCCTCAACAAGGTGCTGCACGCGCCGGTCACGGCGCTCAAGAAGGATTCCGGGCCGCTCAGCCCCGTGGAGCTCGCGGCGGTGGTCCGGGAGCTGTTCGAGCTGCCCGACCCGGCGGCGCCGGGCGAGCCCGCGGACGGCGCGACGAAGGAAGAAGGAGGGACCATTGTCAAAGGCTGACGGCGTCATCCGCCTCGGCAGCCGCGGGAGCAAGCTCGCCCTGTGGCAGGCCGAGTTCATCCAATCCGAGGTGTCGCGCCGGGCGGGCCGGCCGGTCGAGATCGTGAGGATCAAGACGACGGGCGACATGATCCTGGACGTCCCGCTGGCCCGGGTCGGGGGGAAGGGCCTGTTCGTCAAGGAGATCGAGGAGGCGCTCCTGTCGGGGCGGATCGACCTCGCCGTCCACTCGATGAAGGACGTCCCCACGGACCTGCCGGCGGGGCTCGAGATCGTCTCGATCACGCGGCGCGAGGACCCGCGCGACGCGTTCGTCTCCGCGCGGTACGGGCGCTTCGAGGATCTGCCGCCGGGAGCGAAGCTGGGGACGAGCTCCCTGCGCCGCCAGACCCAGCTGCTGGCGATCCGTCCCGACCTCAAGGTCGAGAGTCTCCGGGGAAACCTCGACACGCGGATCCGGAAGATGGAGGAGGGGCAGTACGACGCGATCGTCCTGGCCGCCGCGGGGTTGCGGCGCCTGGGGTGGGAGAAGAAGATCACCCACTGCATCCCGGAGAGCGTGTCCCTCCCGGCGATCGGGCAGGGGGCCCTGGGCATCGAGATCCGGAGCGACGACGCCGCCACCCGGGAGGCCGTCTCGTTCCTGTCGGACCGCGACACGGCGTTCGCCGTGCGCGCCGAGCGGGGGTTCCTCAAGCGCCTCGAAGGCGGCTGCCAGGTGCCCATCGCCGCGCACGGGCGGACGGAAGGGGACGCGGTCGTCCTCGACGGGCTGGTGGGGCGCCCGGACGGATCGCAGGTCGTCCGGGGGAGGCGCACGGGATCCGTGTCGGACCCGGAGGCGCTCGGCGTCGGCCTGGCCGAGGAGCTGCTGGGCCGCGGGGCCCGGGAGATCCTGGACGAAGTGTACCGGGCGTCCGGGAGCTGACGGCCCGGCCGGGAGCGGGGAGGACGATGGGCCTGGGCGGGAAGCGGATCCTCGTGACGCGGGGCGGGGACCAGGCCGACGAGCTGTCCGCGCTCATCCGGGAGCGGGGCGGCGTCCCCGTCGTCTTCCCGACGATCCGGCTCGTGCCGGTTGCCGATCCCGGGCCCCTCGACGCGGCGATCCGGGATCTCGCGTCCTTCGACTGGGTCCTGTTCACGAGCGCGAACGCGGCCCGTTTTTTTTGCGAGCGGGCGCAGGCGCTGGGGCGCCGCGGTCTGCCGGAGGGCGTCCGCGCCGCGAGCGTCGGGCCGGGAACCACCCGCGAGCTCGTCCGCCGGGGGATCCCGGTCGACCTGACGGCCGAGCGGCACACGGCCGAAGGATTGGCGGAAGCGCTCTCGCGCGACGGCGTGGCGGGCCGGCGGTTCCTCTTTCCCCGGGCGCTCGAGGGGCGCGAGGCGATCCAGGAGGCGATCGGGCGCCAGGGGGGGACCGTCGCCGCGGTGACGGCCTACCAGAACGGGCTGCCCGAACCGGACGAGCGGGCCGCGGTGGAGCTCGCGGCGGCGCCTCCGGACGTGTGCACCTTCGCGAGTCCTTCCGCCTTCCGGAACTTCTTCGTCCTCCTGGGGGAGGAGGAGGCGGCGAAGGTGTTGTCCCGCAGCCGGATCGCCGTGATCGGCGAGGTGACGGCGCGTGCGGTCGCGGAGCGGAAGTTGAGGGTGGACATCATGCCCGAAAAATATACCCTGTTGGGGATGGTCGAGGCGATCGAGGCCCGTTTCCGCCAGGCGGAACGGTAGCCGGGAACCGGCGAACGGAGGAGCGGCAAGGATGAATTTTCCCGAATACAGGCCACGGCGGCTCCGGAGGAACGAGCTGTTCCGGCGGATGGTTCGCGAGACGGCGCTGTCCGTCGACGACTTCATCTTCCCGCTCTTCGCGGCGGCGGGGAAGAGCGTTCGCAAGGAGATCGCCTCCATGCCGGGGATGTTCCAGCTCTCGGTTCCCGCCCTCGTGAAAGAGGTCCGGGAGGTCAAGGCGCTGGGGATCCCGGCGGTCCTCCTGTTCGGAATTCCGGCGAAAAAGGACGCCGTCGGGTCGGATGCGCGCTCGGACGACGGGATCATCCAGACGGCCGTGCGCGCGATCAAGGACGCCGTGCCCGGGATCCTCGTCGTCACGGACGTCTGCTTCTGCGAGTACACCGACCACGGGCATTGCGGAATCCTGACCAAGGACGGGGACGTGGACAACGACGCCACCCTCGAGATCCTCGCCGAGAGCGCGCTGAGCCACGCGCGCGCAGGCGCCGACATCGTCGCGCCCTCGGACATGATGGACGGGCGCGTCGCCGCCATCCGGGCGGCCCTCGACGGCGACGGGTTCGCCGGGATCCCGATCATGGCATACGCGGCCAAGTACGCCTCGGGCTTCTACGGTCCGTTCAGGGACGCGGCGGAGAGCGCGCCGCAGTTCGGCGATCGACGCACGTACCAGATGGACCCTCCCAACGTCCGGGAGGCGCTCCGGGAGGTGGCGCTCGACGTGCGGGAGGGTGCCGACATCGTGATGGTCAAGCCGGCGCTGGCGTACCTCGACGTGATCTGCCGGGTCCGCGAGGCGTTCGACCTCCCCGTGGCGGCATACAACGTGAGCGGCGAGTATTCGATCGTCAAGGCGGGCGCGAAGCTCGGGTGGATCGACGGCGAGCGGGTGATGATGGAGAGCCTCGTCGGGATCAAGCGCGCGGGCGCCGACATGATCCTGACGTATTTCGCCAAGGAGGCCGCGAAGGTCCTTGCGCGGTGACGGGATGACGGACGATGCGGGCGGGGCGTCCCCCTACAAGGTCGTCGAGCTCGCCGACGTGGTCGACCGGGAGATCGAGGACGCCCTCAACCGGTGGACCGGGGAAGGGTACCGGTTCGAGTCGATCCATTTCGTGACCCAGCCCGGGAGCCGGCGCCCGTCGATGGCATTCCTGGTGTTCAATCGCCGCGAAGGGTCCGGGGCGGCCGGCGGCCCGGAAGGCCCCGGGGACGGACCGCCGCCGGGCGGTCTTACGGGGGGGACGCCGTGAGCATCCGGTGGGAGGAGCGGCGGGAATTCTTCAGGGACGCCCATCGGGCGCGGTACCTGGCCCGCCTCGTGGCCAAGGCCGCGGACCTGATCATCGCGATGTGCCTGTGGCAGGTCCCGGGAAGCCCCGGCGTGCTCGCCGCCCTTTTCTACATCCTCATGTGCGACGCCTTCCCCGGGGGACGCAGCGCCGGGAAGCGGCTCACGGGGCTGAAAGTCGTGCGCGTCGACGGCGAGGGGATGGACGTCCAGTCGTCGCTCCTGCGGAACCTCACCGTCGCGTCGCCATTTCTCCTTTATCTCGTCCCGTTCGCCGGCCCGTTCCTCGCCTTCACGATCGGCGCCGCCGTGCTCGTCATCGAAACGTACCTCGGCTTCTACGACGCAGACGGCCAGCGCGCCGGAGACACGCTTGCCGAGACGCTCGTGGTGGAGCACCGGCAGGCCCCCGATGAGATCCCTTTATCTGATCGACGGCCATAACGTCCTCTACCGCACGTTCTACGCCCTGCCGCGCCTGTCCGCGCCGGACGGGACCCCGACGAACGCGGTCCTGGGGACGGCCCGGATCCTCCTCAAGATCCTCCGCGAGGAGAATCCCGACGCGATCGCCGCCGTCTTCGACTCCCGGGAGCCGACGCCCCGCCATGCCCTCTTCCCGGAATACAAGGCGAACCGGCTCGCGATCCCGGAGGAGCTGGCCGCGCAGATCCCGGTGGTGAAGGAGGCGATCGACGCGCTCGGCGTTCCCCGCCTCGAGGTCCCCGGCGTCGAGGCGGACGACGTCATCGGCACCCTGGCGGCGGCAGCCGAGGTCCAGGGGATGGACGTCGTCATCGTCTCGTCGGACAAGGACCTCTATCAGCTCGTCTCGGAACGGATCCGGGTGCGCGACGGCCTGAAAGACCGGCCGATCGGGGTCGCGGAGGTCCGGGAGACGTTCGGCGTCGGCCCCGGGCAGGTGGTCGACCTCCTCGCCCTCGCCGGCGACCCGTCCGACAACGTGCCCGGCGTCCCCGGGATCGGCGAGAAGACGGCGTCGGCGCTCCTCCGGGAGTTCGGGAGCCTCGACAACCTGCTCGATCACGCGGATCGTCTCAAGGGAGCCCGGCGCGCGAAGATCGAGGCGAACGCGGACATCGCCCGCCTGTGCCGCCGCCTTGCGACGATCGACCGCGGCGTGCCGCTCGAGGTCGCTCCGGCGGACCTGCGGCCCCGGGGGATCGCGGCGGACCGCGCCGCGGCGCTGTTCGGGAGACTGGGGTTCAGGAAGCTGCTCGACGAGCTGCGGCCGCAGAGCGGGTCGCTCCCGCTCGCCGCGGGGGGCGCCGCGACGGAAACTCCCGCGGCGCCCGCCGTCGACCACGCTCGCCTCGAGGGGGCGGCCGCGCTGTTCGCCGCGCTCGGGAGCGGCGCGGTCGGGCGGGCCGCGATCGACTGGCGCGGCGGGGCGGAAGGCCCGGCGGGTGTCTCGGTGCCCGGGGCCGGGACCTGGGTCATCCCGTCCGGGGAAGCCGGGGAGGCGGCGCGGGGCTTCTGGCAGCGGGGGGCGACCGTCTACGTCGTCGACGGGAAATCGTTTCTCAAGGGGTCCCGCGCGGCGCCTCCCGAGGCGGGATTTCCCCTCTTCGACGTTCGCGCGGCGGGATACCTCCTCGCTCCCGACGAGGGGACGCCGACGTTGTCCAATCTCTTCGAAAGGCATCTTCGCGGGGCCGCGCGGGCCGGGGAGGGGGACGCCGACGAGGCCGCGGCCGCGCGGGCGGAAGGACTGGCGGCGCTCGGGCGGTCGCTCGAGGAGAAGCTCGAGGCGGCGGATCTCGTCATGATCTTCCGCGACGTGGACATGCCGCTCGTGCCCGTCCTCGCGGGGATGGAGGAGAAGGGGATCGGGATCGATTCCGCGATCTTCGGGGAGCTGTCCCGGGAACTCGCCGCGGGAACCGCCGCCATCGAGCGCAAGGTCGCCGCGATCGCCGGGGCCGACTTCAACATCAACTCCCCGAAGCAGCTCGGCTTCCTGCTCTTCGAGAAGCTGGGCCTGCCGCCGGTGAAAAGGACGAAGACCGGGTATTCCACCGACGTCGACGTGCTCGAGCAGCTCAAAAGTCTCCACGAGATCCCCGGGCTCGTCCTCGAATACCGGACCCTGGCCAAGGTCCGGTCCACCTACGTGGACGTCCTGCCGGGGATGGCGGATCCCCGGGACGGCCGCCTCCACACCACGTTTCACCTGACGCAGGCGGCCACCGGCCGCCTGTCGTCGTCCGACCCGAACCTCCAGAACATCCCCGTCCGGACGGAGCTGGGACGTCGCATCCGGTCGGGGTTCGTCGCCGCGCCCGGCTGTCTCTTCGTCGGTGCGGACTACTCGCAGGTGGAGCTGCGGCTCCTCGCACATCTCTCGGGCGACGCGGCGCTTACGCGCGGGTTCCTGGCCGGGGAGGACATCCACGCGGCGACGGCCTCGGGAGTCTTCGGCGTTCCGCCGGAAGAGGTGACGCCCGAGCTTCGGCGCAGGGCGAAAGTCATCAACTTCGGCATTCTGTACGGGATGAGCCCGTTCGGCCTCTCGCGGGAGCTCGGCATCGGCGGCCGGGAGGCGAAACAGTACATCGATCAGTACTTCGACCGGTTTCCCGGCGTGCGGGACTATATCGAGGGGGTCAAGGAGCAGGCGCGCAGGGACGGTTTCGTGAGGACGATCCTGGGGCGGAGGCGGTACATCCGGGACATCGGCTCGCGGAACCGGGTCATCCGCGAGGCGGCGGAAAGGATGGCGGTCAATGCCCCGATCCAGGGGAGCGCCGCGGACGTCATCAAGATCGCGATGATCGGGGTCGCCCGGGAGTACCGCCGGCGGGGAATGCGCGCGGAGCTGGTCCTCCAGGTCCACGACGAACTCATCGCGGAGGTCCCGGACGGCGAGGCGCCGGAGGCCGGCCGGATCCTCAAGGAGGCGATGGAAGGGGCGGCGTCCCTGTCCGTCCCCCTGACGGTTTCCGTAAGCACGGGAAAAAACTGGGGGGAAATCCATTGACGGAGCGTCTCTCCGGATGAATAGATCGTGGGTCCCGCGCGTCCCATGACTGGGAGCGGAAAACGGGTCCTCCCTGACGAGGATCTCATCCGCGCGGCGGTGGCCGGCGACGATGCCGCGTTCCGCGAGCTTCTCGAACGGTACAAGACGCGGGCCTTCGGCGTGGCGCTCGGAATCGTCGGCGACCCGGACGAGGCGCAGGACGTGGTCCAGGACGCATTCATCAAGGCGTACTACAACCTCAAGGAGTTCCGGTTCGGCTCGAACTTCTACACCTGGTTCTATCGCCTTCTCGTGAACCAGGCGATCGACCGGTGGCGGAAGACGGCGCGGTCGCCCGCGGTGTCCCTCGACGAGAAATGGCTCTCCGAAGAGGGTTCGCCGCCCGACGCGGTCGCCTTTCCCAGGACGCCGGAGGAGTTGACGGCAAACCGTGAGCTGTCGGAGGCGCTCGACAGGGCGATCGGCGCCCTCCCCGAATACCACCGGGCCGTCATCGTCCTGCGGGAAGTGGACGGGCTGGCGTACGAGGAGATCGCGAAGGTCATGAAATGCTCGGTCGGAACGGTGATGTCGCGCCTCCATTACGCGCGCGCAAAGCTCCGGGAGACGCTTTCGGGGCACAGGGAAGGGTAGGACGATGGATTGCGGAAAGGCTTCGAAACTCATCGAGGCGATGATCGACGGCCGGCTCTCTCCGCGCGAGGAGTCGGAGGTCCGGGCCCACGTCGGCTCGTGCCCGTCGTGTGCCGCGGAAGAGAAGTCGATCCGGGACGTGGGGGACCTGCTGCGGCTGTGGGCGTCCGCGCGCGTCGCGGAGAAGGACGCGCGACTCTCGATGATGTGGACGCGCGTCGCGGCGGGAATCGAGGAGCGGAGGGGCGAGCGCCGGATGGCCGCGATCGCCCGGAAATGGTTCTGGCTCCCGGCGGCCGCCGCACTTGCGGTTTTGGCGCTTCTGTTCTATCCTTCGAATGGCGTGAAGGCGCCGTTCCGGCCGACGAGCTTCGACGTTTCGGTGGAAGACCTCGAATCCGACGTCGCGACGGTAGCCCTGGTGAACAAAGGGGAGGAGCTTCCCCGGGTGATCTGGATCATCGAAGATGGCAAGACCTGACCGGAAGCCGGGGACCGTTCCCCGGATCGTCCTCGTCCTTGCCGTCCTTGCCCTCGCCGCGGGACCCGCGGCATCCTCGGAACCGCCCGTATCGATCGATCTCGGAGTGGCGGTCGCCTCCAACGACGGAACGCGGATCGATCCCCAGCTCGCCGACCTGCGCGCCAAGCTCAAGGCGATGTTCGACTACACCTCGTACCGGATGGTCGATCGCCTCAAGAAGTCGCTTGCGGTCGGCGAGACCGGCGAGTTCGCGCTCCCGGGCGGCCGCACGATGCGGGCGACGCCGGCCCCTTCCACCGGCGGGAAGGTCCGCCTCGCCGTGCAGATCATGGAGGGTCAGCGCAACCTGCTGACCACGACCCTGGGCCTCTCCCGCGGCGGGATGGTGCTCGTCGCCGGGCCCGCCTACCAGAACGGGGTGCTGATCCTCATCATCGAGGCCCATTAGCCAATAGTTCGAGAACGTCCCTGGACTTCCCTCCCTGAATAATTTCGGCTTTTGCGCCGTCCCACGATCGAGCGGGAACTTTCGGCGGAGTTGCCGGGTTCAAACGATACGAAGGGACGGGAAACCCGAGGAGGTTGCGAACATGAAAAAGATTGCGGCGATACTGGTTGCGGCGGCGTTTCTGGCAGCCATGGCGCCGGCGAAGGCGAACGCCGGCGGCGGCCACGGGGCGGGCGCATTCATCGCGGGAATCATCGGGGGGACCATTCTCGGAACGGCCCTGTCGAATGCGTACGCGTACCCGGCCCCGGTGTACGCTCCGCCCCCGCGCGGCTACTATCCGCCCGAGCACGTCTGGGTGCCCGGGCATTACGAGAGCCGGCTGCAGAGGCAGTGGGTTCCGGGGCACTGGGAGATAGAGCATTACGGACGCCATCGCGGCGACTTCGACGACGACGATGACGGTCCCGGCTACCGCGGGCGCCGGATCTGGGTCCCGGGGCACTACGAGCGCGTCGAGATCGGCGTCTGGGTCCCGGGCCATTGGGAGCAAAGGGGTTAACCGGCACCGCGTTCAGGCGAAGCGGCTCGTCGATCCGTCAACCCGTCGACCGGACGCCCCCGGGGACCGCTCCCGGGGGCTCTATTTTTTTGAGCGGATTCCATTATAATTCCACCATCGTGGACACCCCGCTCAGGAACTCCCTCTGGAATCTTCTGTACCGCGTCGTCTCGGCAAACGACCGGTCGCGGACGGCGTGGACCGCTCTCCTGCGCGGCGCCTGCCTGGCGTTCTTCAAGCAAACGATCGACGACCTCCCGTCGGCGGACAACGACGCCTCGATGCGCGAATTCAAGCGGCTTTTCTTCGGGATCCCGGCGCACCGGGTCTACGACCTTTTCGAGTTTCTCCTCGCCGACGATCGCGGGGGGATGAAGGAGCTCGACCGGAAGCTGATCCGGCGGGGACTGAACCCGGTCCTCGAGGAGGACGCGGCGCCGGTGCGTCTGCAGCGCGACCGGTTCGTCCCGCTCTCCGACGAACTGTCGCTCGACGCCGTGGCCGGGGCGGGGGAGGCGCTCTCCCTGTTCGATTTGGCGGCGGCGCGCCGGCACCTCGAATCGGCGGTCTCCTTCCTGTCGCGTCGGCCGGATCCGGCGACCCGCGAGGCGGTCCGGGAGGCGGTGATCTCGGTGGCGGCGGTCGTGAGGAGCCTGCGCGACGCCCCGGCCGGGACGCCGCCCGGCGCCGGTGAAGCGGGGAACGTTCCGGAGTCCGGCGTCATCGCCATGGGAACCATCGGACCGGTTCGGGAGGCGCTCGCGATCGACGCGGGCCTCGCCGAAGCGATCGATGTGACGCTTTCCCGGTGCCATGCGTTGAGCGGTCTCCCGGGTGCAGCCCCCGGGAGCGAACCCCCGGACCCGGCAGAAGCGACGTTTCTCGTCGTGTTCTGCGCCACCGTCATCCGGTTTCTCCTGTCCCGCGCGGGGCCTCCCGGCGGGGGAGGGGGCCGCTGACGAATCGCCCGGCTTCGCCCCGGGATCCAGG
The DNA here is from genome assembly GCA_050263015.1 of Deltaproteobacteria bacterium. Lineage (GTDB taxonomy): Bacteria > Desulfobacterota > Deferrimicrobia > Deferrimicrobiales > Deferrimicrobiaceae > JBLMWX01. Next base: position 9,805 of record JBLNEU010000169.1, read on the forward strand.
ACAATCCGTATTTGTATTTCGAAATTTCCGGTTGACAAAGCGTGCCGGCGAAAATACTATATATTCGATAGACATAATTGGGGAGGATGCCATGCACCACATGCCGAAGTGGTTCAAGGACAATTCGCAGTCCATCGGGCGCACGCCTCTCGTCAAGTTCAACCGGATCGTGGACGGGGCAAAGGGCGCCGTGCTCGGGAAGGTCGAAGGCCGCAATCCGGCGTATTCGGTGAAGTGTCGTATCGGCGCCGCCATGGTCTGGGACGCCGAGCAGAAGGGGCTCCTCGGGCCGGGGAAGGTCATCGTCGAGCCGACATCCGGGAACACGGGGATCGCCCTGGCGTACGTTGCGGCCGCGCGGGGATACGGCATAATCCTCACGATGCCCGAGACGATGAGCGTCGAGCGCCGCATGGTGCTGAAGGCGTTCGGGGCTCAGCTCGTGCTGACGGAAGGGGCCAAGGGGATGAAGGGGGCGATCGACAAGGCCGACGAGATCGTCGCGTCGGACCCGGCCCGCTACTTCCTGCCGCAGCAGTTCAAGAACCCGGCCAACCCGAAGATCCACGAGGAGACGACGGGGCCGGAAATCTGGGAAGACACCGCGGGCGCGATCGACGTGCTCGTATCGGGCGTGGGAACCGGCGGAACGATAACGGGGATCTCCCGCTACATCAAGAAGACGAAGGGAAAGGCGATCGTGTCCGTGGCGGTGGAGCCGGTCCACAGCCCGGTCATCTCGCAGAAGCTCCGGAACGAGCCGCTGAAGCCGGGGCCCCACAAGATCCAGGGCATCGGCGCGGGGTTCATCCCGGACGTGCTCGACCTGTCGCTCGTCGACCGCGTCGAGACGGTCACCAACGACGAGGCGATCGGCTTCGCCCGCAGGCTCGCGCGCGAGGAGGGGGTCCTGTCGGGCATCTCCTGCGGCGCCGCCGCCGCCGTGGCTGTCCGGCTGGCCCGGCTCCCCGAGTTCGCGGGGAAGACGATCGTCGCCGTCCTCCCCGATGCGGGCGAGAGGTATCTCACGACGGCGCTGTTCGAGGGGTGGTTCGAGAACGAGGCGGCCGCCGGCGTCATCTGAGCGCGGCCGGCCTGTCCTTCACCGGACGCCGACGTAGAGGGTCGCGATGCCGAACGTGAGGGGCCGCCGGTCGACCGAGGCGCACCCCGCGGCCCGCATCATCGCCGCGAAGGCCGGCGGCGCCGGAAACTCCCGGACCGATTCCGGGAGGTACGCATAGGCGCTCCGCCGGGAGAACAGTCCTCCCAGGCGCGGCAGGATTTTCGCGAAATAGAAGCGGTACGCCGCGCCGATGACGGACGAATCGGGCAGGGAGAATTCGAGAACGATGACCCGGCCCCCCTTGCGGACGACGCGGCACATCTCCGAGAGGCCCCTTTCCCGGTCGGCGACGTTGCGGATCCCGAACGCGACCGAGGCGGAGTCGAACGCCCCGTCCCGGAACGGGAGCGCCTCGCCGGGGGCCCGCACGAACGCCATGCGGCCGCCGAGCCCCGCCCGGGAAGCCTTCTCGCGTCCGATCCGCATCATTTCGAGGGAAATGTCCGCTCCCGCCACGAAGGCGCCTTTTCCCTTCCGCCTGAATATCTCCAGCGCCACGTCGGCCGTTCCGGTCGCCACGTCGAGGTGACGCCCTCCGGCCCCCCCGGGAATCTCCGCCGCCGCCGCGCGCCGCCACCTCCGGTCGATTCCCAGCGACAGGACGCGATTCAAGAGGTCGTAGCGGGGCGCGATGGCGGAAAACATCTCCCCGATGGCCCGGTTCCTTTCGTCGAGACGATACACCCCTGATCCGACCTCCACTCGCCCGGCGGGCGCGCGGCGCGTCCCGCGACCTCGGCGATCCGCGGTAGTATATCACCGCGTCCGGGGAACGCCCGGGGCGGAACTTTCCCTCCCCGGCGCGGGTTTCTATAATGACAGGAGGGGGCGGCGCGATGAATAATCGGGCCGGTCTCCGGCGTCTGAATGTCACGCAGCGGAAGCCGGCGCAGCCTTGGGGCCGCGCCGACGGGGCCGGGGGACGGCGCGGACCGTGCCCGGGGGGAAGCGAGGGAACGCGATGAATACCTGGTTGAAGGCGGTGGCCGCGGCGGCGATCCTGGCGGTCGCGTATCCGGCGATCCCGGCGTCCGCCGAGGAGCGTGAAGACGACGAGGGGATCCCGGCGTATTCGGTCGCCCGTCTCAGGATCTTCAAGGGGAACGTCTGGGTTCGAACGCCCGACTCGGGGGAGTGGGAGGAGTTTGCCACGAACAGCCCCATCCCCGAGAGGGCGCGCGTCAGCGTCCCCGCGGAGTCCGAGGCGGAGCTGCAGTTCCACGGCGGACAAGGCGTCCTCCTTTCGGCGGGATCGGAGATCGACGTCCGGCAGCTCGGCGTCGAGCGGTCGTCGTTCGGTCTCAGGGCCGGTGAGATACGGTTCGATCTCCCCGACGCCGATTTCGCGCCGGTCCGGGTGCGGATCCCGGGCGGCGGGAACGCGGCCTTCGCGGTCCCCGGTCGGTACTGGCTGACCGCGCGCGACGACGGCGAGACGCGGCTTGTCGTGCGCACCGGCCAGGCGACCGTCTCGAAGGACCGGGGCGACGTCACGGTGAAGGCGGGCGAGGAGGCGATGATCGGAGCCGACGTCCGGGTCGGACGCTTCGGCGGGAGCGCGGGCACCGAGGAGGTTCCCCAGCCGCTTTCCGAGGCCGAGTCCGAGGCGGGAGTTCCTCCCTACGCCGCCGACGAGCTGCGCGACTACGGAGAGTGGGTCGAGTCGGACGAGTACGGCTACGTGTGGCGGCCCCGGGTTGCCGTGGGGTGGTCGCCGTACTACTACGGGCACTGGAACTGGGTCTCTCCCTACGGATGGGTGTGGGTCTCGTTCGAGCCCTGGGGATGGTGGCCGTACCACTTCGGCTACTGGTACTCCGATCCCTTCTTCGGCTGGGTCTGGTCTCCGTACCGCTCGTTCGTCTCGGTGAACTTCACGTTCGGTTCGTTCCGGACCCGCCATTTCCTGAGCCGGTGCTACTTCGCCCCGGCGACGGTCCGGTTCACCCGGGACGGGCGCAACGTCCGCTGGGTTCCCCTGCGTCCCGGGGAGCGCGGGAGCCGCATCGCGTTCACGCGGGCCGACTCCCGCCTTGCGGGATGGGAGCGCCCTCTTCCGCGTGGAACGGTGCTCGTGCGGCAGGGAAAGGAAGGAGGCCGCGTGTGGCGCGACTACAGCGCGGCGCGAGGCGAACGCCGCCCGATCGTCCGTGAGGAGTCCGCGGGGCGCGCCGCCGCGCGCGGGTCGCGGGATGTCCGGCGCGGCGGGCAGGGACGTCCGCCCGGCGACACGCGGCTCCGGGACGGCGAGGCGCGCCCCGGTCTGGAGCGCCCGAGAGGCACGGGCCGGGCGACGCCGCCGAGGCGCTTCGACGTCGCGCCCCGGCCGGAGCGGATGAACCGGGAAAACCGGCCGCCGCAGGGCGGCCGGGGCACCGGGATCGAGCGACGGGATGACCGCGGCTTCCGCGGCGGCGGGATGGAGCGGCGGGATGGCGGCGGCGTCCGCGGCGGCAGGATGGAGCGGCGGGACGGCGGCGGCGTCCGGGGCGGCAGGATGGAGCGGGGAGTTGACGGCGGCGTCCGTGTTGGCGGGATGGAGCGGCGGGATGGCGGCCGCGGCGGCTCCTTCTCCCTTCCCCGGATGCTCGGAGGATCGGGAGGAGGGCGCGACCGGGGAGGCGGGCGGGACCTGACCGGGTTTGGAGCGCGGGACGGAGGGGATTGGAGAGGCGGCCGGGGCGGGCGGTGACGATCGGCGTTACCCGACGGTATGCCGGTTGTTCGGGAGATATGCGCGAAATAGCGCATTCACTTTCCGGCGCAACGCCTCTCGGAACTTTTCTGATCCTAACCCTATGAAAACATTGTAACCAGCTCCTGCCTGTTTCCGGCATACGTATTGC
>JBLNEU010000170.1:0-4803 GCA_050263015.1 Deltaproteobacteria bacterium
CCGGCTCCAGGAGGAGTTCTGGGCGGTGCTTCCGTTTCCCGAAGCGGACAAACGGGCGCTCAAGGAGAACCTGTCCCGGGTGCTCACGGCCGGCGTCATCGGGATCCTGGGCACCTGCCTCGTGCAGGGACTTCTCGGGGGGATCGGCTTCAGGATCGCGGGGCTGCCGTCCCCGGTCCTGTTCGGCAGTCTCATGGCGTTCGCTTCCCTTGTGCCCTTCGTCGGGACGGCCCTCTTCTGGCTCCCGGGAGGGATCTACCTGCTCCTGGCCGGCAAGGTCGCCAAGGGGATCTTCCTGCTCGCGTGGGGCGTGCTGATCGTCGGCGGCGCCGACAACGTCATCCGGCCGCTCCTGATCGGGGGAAAGGCGGATCTGCCGTTTTCGCTCATGGCGCTGGGCGCGATCGGCGGGTTCGCCGCCTTCGGCCTGATGGGAGTCGTCATCGGCCCGGTCATCCTCTCCCTGTCCCTCGTCTTCTTCCGGATGTACAAGGCCCGGATGGGCCCGGCTCCGGAAACGGCCCGCCCCGGCGGTCATCAAAACGACTGAGATGTCCGACGACCGCACCAGTGAATCCGCCGCGCTTCGCGTGGCCTCGGCGCCCGCACAGGCGGGGACCGACCCGGAGCGGGGGGTCGCCCGATGGACCGTCCCGGTCGAGGGGATGACGTGTGCTTCGTGCGTCGCGCGCGTCGAGAAGGGCCTCTCCCGCGTCGACGGCGTCGTGTCCGCGTCGGTCAACCTTGCCGCGAAGACCGCGAGCGTCGCGGTCGACCCGGAGAAGGTCGGCCCGTGGGCGCTCGCGTCCGCGATCCGGGACGCGGGGTACGAGGTCGCCACGGAGAAGCTTTCGCTGCCGATCGAGGGGATGACGTGTGCCTCCTGCGTGGCCCGCGTGGAGAAGGCGCTTGCGGCGGTCCCGGGGGTGCTCTCGGCTTCGGTCAACCTGGCGACCGGATCGGCGGCCGTCGAATTCATCCCCGGGGTGGCGGACGTCGAGGTGCTGCGCGCCGCGGTCGAGGGCGCCGGGTACGCCGTTCCCGAGGTCGCCGCGGGCGAGGACCCGCTCGCCCGCCAGGAACGGATGCAGCGGGAGGAGGAGCACGCGCTGATTTCGCGCCTGCGCGTCGGCGCCGCGCTCGGCATCCCGCTGTTCCTTCTCGCCCAGTGGGAGATGATCGCCGGCCCGGGCCGCATGCCGTTTTCTCCGTTCGCGAGCGGCCTGATCCAGCTCGGACTCGTCACGCCGATCCAGTTCTACGTCGGCTCGCGCTTCTACCGGGGCGCGTGGGTCGCCGCGAAGCACTGGACGACCGACATGAACACCCTGGTGGCGCTGGGCACCACGGTTGCGTACGCGTACAGCCTGGCCGCCACGTTCTTCCCGGGCTTCTTCGCGGTCGGCCGCGCGGCCGCGCACGTGTATTACGACACGTCGGCGGCCATCATAGTCCTCATACTCCTCGGGCGATATTTCGAGGCCCGGGCCAGGGGGAAGACGTCCGACGCCGTCAGAAAGCTCGTCGGCCTGCAGCCGAAGACGGCGCGCGTGATCCGGGACGGCGCCGAGGCCGACATCCCGCTCGAGCAGGTCCGGGTCGGGGACCGGTTGGTCGTCCGCCCCGGAGAGAAGATCCCCGTGGACGGGACCGTGGAGGACGGCGCAAGCGCCGTCGACGAGTCGATGATGACCGGCGAGCCGATTCCCGTCGAGAAGGCGCCGGGGGACGCGGCCACCGGCGGGACGATGAACCTCAACGGACGCCTCGTGGTTGTCGCCGCCCGGGTCGGAAAAGACACGGTCCTCGCCCGCATCGTCCGGATGGTCCAGGAGGCGCAGGGGAGCAAACCGCCCATCGGGCGCCTGGCGGATGTCATCGCGTCGTACTTCGTCCCGTCGGTGATGGCCGTCGCGGCCGTGACGTTCGCCGCCTGGTGGGCGTTCGGCCCGGAGCCGCGCCTCACCTACGCGATGCTCAGCACGATCTCGGTCCTCATCATCGCCTGCCCGTGCGCGCTCGGCCTTGCCACGCCGACGTCGATCATGGTCGGCACGGGGAAGGGCGCGGAGCTCGGGATCCTCGTCCGCAGCGGGGCGGCCCTCGAGACGGCGCACAAGGTCGGGACGGTCGTATTCGACAAGACGGGGACGGTCACGCGCGGCCGTCCCGAGCTCGTCGGAGTTCGCCTTGCGCCGAACGGCGAATTCGGGGGGGAGGAGGGGGAGCGGGAGCTCCTGCGGCTCGCGGCGATCGCCGAGACCGGGTCGGAGCACCCGCTTGGCGGCGCGGTCGTGCGCGGCGCGAGAGAGAGGGGAATCGCCTTGCCGCCTCCCGAGGAGTTCCTCTCGGTGCCGGGCCACGGGATCCGGGCGACGGCGGGCGGACGCCGCATTCACGTGGGGAACGCGAAATGGCTCGATGAGGAGGGGATCGACCCGGCCGCGCTCTTCGCGGATGCCGGGGATCTCTCGGAACAGGGGGCCACGTCCGTATTCGTCGCCGTCGACGGCCGGGCGGCCGGGATCGTCGCGGTGGCGGACGCGGTCAAGGACGGTGCGCCGGAGGCGATCCGGAACCTGCGGGAGATGGGGCTGGAGATCGTCATGCTGACGGGCGACGAGGCGAGGACGGCGAAGGCGGTCGCCGCCCGGGCGGGGATCGATCGCATCCGGGCCGGGGTCCTGCCGGACATGAAAGCCGAGGAGGTCCGCCGGATCCAGTCCGAGGGGAAGGTGGTCGCGATGGTCGGGGACGGGATCAACGACGCGCCGGCGCTCGCCCAGGCCGACGTCGGGATGGCGATCGGCACCGGCACCGACATCGCGATCGAGTCGGGGGACATCGTCCTGATGAGCGGAGAGCTCAAGGGGGTGGCCGCGGCCATTTCCTTGAGCCGCGCCACCCTCCGGAACATCCGGCAGAATCTCTTCTGGGCCTTCGCCTACAACGTGATTCTCATACCGGTCGCGGCGGGGGTCCTCTTTCCCCGCTACGGGTTGCTCCTCAACCCGATCCTCGCCGCCGCCGCGATGGGGCTTTCCTCGGTGACCGTCGTGACGAACGCGCTGCGCCTCAGGCGTTTTCGAGTGTAGGAAAAAGCAGAGGGACGTTCCTGAACTTTTCGCAAAGTTCAGAAACGTCCCCGGGCTTTACGGGAGCTTCTTCCCGGTCTTCTGGAGGATCGTCTCCCACTGGTCGGCGTGCCTCTCCTCGGTGGCGACGATCTCCTCCATCATCAGCCGGGTCGTCGAATCGCCGAGCTCGTCGGCGAGCTTGATGACCGTCTTGTAGTACTCGATCGCCCCGTATTCGCCCTCGAGGTCGTCCTGCATCATCTTCCGGAGGTCCCCGCCGGTCTTGACCGGGGCCGGCTTCGTCGAGGGGTTCCCCTCCAGGAAGTTGATCCGCTCGGCGACCTGCTCGGCGTGCTTCATCTCGTCCATGGACGTCTTCTCGAAGAGGGGCAGGATCGAGGCGCTCTCGATGCCGTCGCCCGTCCAGTGGTGATGCAGGTACTGGAGGATGGCGCCGATCTCGAGCTCGAGGACCTTGTTGAGCGCGTCGATGATCTTCGGGTTCCCCTTCATGACGGACACCTCCGTTCGTGGATTGGTCGAGGCCGCGAGCCGACCCCCATACAGACGTGCGTCTTCGTCGATCTTGATATCATATCAAGAAGGACCCGGCGCGAGCACGTTCTTGGGGGCTCGGACGTCCCGAATTCCCGTTGACCCCCCGGGAACGGGTTTGTATAATTCTCTTTTGCCATCGACTGGACGGTGAGTGTAGCTCAGTTGGCAGAGCACCAGACTGTGGCTCTGGCTGTCGTGGGTTCAATCCCCATCACTCACCCCATTCTCTTGAGACGCGAACGCGCCCGGTCCTGCCACGGAGCGGGGCGGCACGTTGTCATCGAGGGCGCCTGTAGCTCAGGGGATAGAGCACCGGCCTCCGGAGCCGGGTGCGGAGGTTCGATTCCTCCCAGGCGCGCCATGTTTTTGGGTACTGCGCATCGAGAGGAATCGAAGCCCGGCCGCCGCCGAGCGATCAGCGAGGATGAGCCCGACCTTGCGGAGGGCGGAAGGCGGACGGGCCGCCGCGCGGCCGGAGGCGGGACCGCCGGAGGCTCATCGGCGATTCCTCCCAGGCGCCAGCTTTCTGTAACATGCTTGGGGGGAACCGTGGCGGGTTCGCCACGTCGATTCCTCCCAGGCGCGCCATGTATTTCGTACTGCAGCGATCTTTCCCAGGCGGGCCACTAGCTCAACCCGGCAGAGCAGCTGACTCTTAATCAGGAGGTTGAAGGTTCGAATCCTTCGTGGCCCACCAGCAAAAACACGGGGTTACGGCGTTTGCCGTAGCCCCGTTTTTCGTCTGGTCGCACCCGGGCTGCGGCTCTTGCCGCCCCTTTCCCCGATCCGGCGGTGCGTCAGCGCTCCTTCCACGCCGGCGCCCGTTTCTTGAGAAACGCCTGCACCCCTTCCGCCGCGTCCTCTGTGGCACACAGACCGGAGAACAGGTCGTCCATGGTATCCAGGCCCTGGTGGTACGGGACGTCCCGCAGCCGGTTGATCCCTTCCTTGCCGGCTTTGAGCGCCAGCGGACTTTTCGCGGCCAGTTTCTCCGCCAGCGCCGTCGTCGCCGATTCCAGCTGGTCCGCGGGCACGACGCGATTGACCAGGCCGAGCCGCCGGGCTTCCTCCGCGCCGAACATCTCGCCGGTCAGGATCATCTCCAGCGCCTTCTTGCGGCCGACGATTCTCGAAAGGGGGGCGGCGGGTCCGAGGCAGATCAGGCCGA
>JBLNEU010000171.1:0-5250 GCA_050263015.1 Deltaproteobacteria bacterium
CGGGAGGGACTGGGTCCTGGAGCAGAACGCCCGCGTGAAGGAGGTCTGCACCCTGAACTACGCCAAGGGGGGATTGCGGCCCGTGCGCTGGGTCGTGGCGGTGCCGAACGAGTCGCCGATCCGGCGCGTGGAGGACCTCGGGGGAAAGCGGGTGGCCACCGAGCTCGTGCAGTACACGCGCCGCTTCCTCAAGGAGCGTGGCATCGAGGCCCTGGTCGAGTTCTCCTGGGGCGCGACGGAGGTGAAGGCCCCGCGACTCGCCGACGCGATCGTCGAGCTGACCGAGACCGGCAGCACCCTGAGGGCGAACAACCTGCGGATCGTCGACACGATCCTCGAGTCGACCACGGTTCTCATCGCCAACCGCGACGCCTGGAAGGATCCGTGGAAGCGGCAGAAGATCGAAAACATCGCGCTGCTCCTCGCCGGCGCCCTCCGGGCGGAGGAGAAGGTCGGGCTCAAGATGAACGTCGGGCGCGCCGACCTGGACCGGGTGCTCGCCGTGCTTCCCGCGCTGCAGAACCCGACGATCTCGTCCCTGTCCGAGGCCGGGTGGTTCAGCCTCGAGGTCATCGTGGACGAGAAGAAGGTCCGGGAGCTCATCCCCGTGCTCAAGAAGACGGGGGCTTCCGGCATCGTCGAATATCCCCTCAACAAGGTGATCCCGTAGCCCGTCCGGCCCTCTCTCGCCGGCTCCTGGCCGAGCTCCTCGCGGCCCGCGGCGGGCCCGATCCGTCCGCCGACCCGGTCCTGTTCCCGCACCGGTACTCCCGCCGCGGCGACGCGGAAGTCGCGGCCTTCATCGCGGCATCGTTCGCCTTCGGGAACGTGGCCCGGATCCTCGCGTTTCTCGAGCGCCTTTTCGCCGTCCTGGGGCCCTCGCCGCGCGCCGCCCTGTCGGGACGCCGCCCAGTTCCCCTCCGCCGGGTCGCGGGGCTGCGCCACAGGTTCGTCTCGCCCCGCGGGGTGCACCGCTTCCTCTTCTGCCTGCGCACGGCCCTCCTCGAGCACGGGTCGCTCGAGGCGCTTTACCGGGCGGGGATGGCGGGGGAGGGCGGCTCCCGGGAACGTCTCGCCCGGTTCCTCGCGCGCTTCCGCGGCGCGTGGGGACCCCGGCTTCCGAGGGAGCGGGATTTCCTGTTCCCGGACCCCGCAAAGGGATCGGCGTGCAAGCGACACAACCTGTTCCTGCGCTGGATGGTCCGCGGGCCGGACGGCGTGGACCTCGGCCTCTGGTCGGTCCTCTCTCCCCGGGACCTCGTCGTGCCCCTCGACACCCACATGGCGCGCTTCTGCCGGTGGATGGAGCTCACCGCCCGCCGCGCCGCGGACTGGAAGTCGGCGGAGGAGGTCACCGCCGCCTTCCGGGCGGCATGCCCGGAAGACCCGGTCCGGTACGACTTCGCCATCACGCGGATCGGCATCCTCAAGGCGTGCACCGCCGTCCGCCGCGGAGAGTGCGGCGGGTGCCCCCTGGCGGCCCTCTGCGTCCACGCAAGGCGCCCGCGCCGAAATTGATATTGCCGTCCCTTCCTCCTCTGGGATAGATTTGGGAATGGAGTCCCGGCGAACCCGGGGGAGCGGGGGTGAGATGGCTGAAAAGAAAATGAAAATCGGCGAACTCCTCGTCGCGTCGGGCGCCATCCGGGACGACCAGCTCCAGGAGGCCCTCTCCGCCCAGGAGCGTCACGGCGGGACCCTCGGGGCGAGCCTGGTCCGCCTCGGATTCCTGAGCGAGGCGGCCCTCCTCAATGCCCTGTCCGAGCAGACCGGCGTCCAGCACGTCAACCTGACGAAGATCGAGATCCCGGCGTCGGTCCAGCGCCTCGTGAAGGAGGAGACAGTCCGGGGACACCGTCTTCTCCCCATCGGGTTCGAGGGGAAGCGGCTCGTCGTCGGAATGGCGGACCCGACCGACCTGCCCGCCCTCGCGGAGGTCGAGTTCCAGTCCGGTCACGCCGCCAAGCCGGTGATCCTGTCCGCCGCCCACTTCGAGGAGGCGCTCGAGTTCTTCCAGAACAACGGGTACGCCGCGCGGACATTGCGGATCAAGGGGGAGCGGCATCCCCGGACCATGAAGGTGGAGAACAACCTGGCGAGCCTTCTCAAGGCCCTCGTCTCGTGGAAGGGACAGGACCTGCACCTCTCGGCGGGCGCGGTCCCCTCGGTCCGCGTCGACGACGAGATCTGGCGCCTGGCGCTTCCCCCCCTGAAACCGGCCGAGATCGAGCAGATCGTCCTCGACATCCTGACCCAGGACCAGAAGAAGGCCTTCCAGGATCTCTTCGAGCTCGACTTCGCATTCTCCCTCGAAGGGGTCGGTCGCTTCCGCTGCAACGTGTACCGGCAGCGCGGAACCATCGCGTTCACGGCCCGGCACGTGGTCGACAACGTTCCGGGGGCGACCGAGCTGGGGCTGCCGGACTTCCTGCGCGAGTTCGCGCTCCGGAAACAGGGCCTCGTCCTGGTCACGGGGCCGAACGGCCACGGCAAGTCCACCACCCTCGCATGCCTCGTGGACGTCATCAACCGCGAGAAGAAGGCGAACATCATCACGATCGAGGACCCGATCGAGTTCACCCACCGCCACAAGAACTCCAACGTGAACCAGCGCGAGGTCGGGACCGACACCCCCACGTTCGCGGAGGGGCTGCGGCACATCTTCCGCCAGAACGCGGACGTGATCGTCGTCGGGGAGCTGCGCGACTTCGAGAGCATCGCCATCGCGCTGGCCGCGGCGGAGACGGGGCGCCTCGTGATCGGGACGCTCCACGCGCTGAGCGCGACCGCGGCGGCGGACCGGATCGTCGACGCTTTTCCCGCGGACCGGCAGTCCCAGGCCAGGGCGCAGCTCGCGGAGTGCCTCCTCGTCGTGTTCTGCCAGCGGCTTCTCCGCCGCGCCTCGGGGACGGGGCGCGTCCTGGCGTGGGAGAAGATGAGCTCCTCGCTGCGCGTCCGGAACGCCATCCGGGAGGGCAAGGTCCACCTGCTGCGCGGGATGATGCAGGCGAACGTCGAGGAGCTCGTGAGCATCGACTGGAACCTCGCGGATCTGGTCGCCTCGGGGAAGGTCAGGTACGACGAGGCGCTCAAGTGCGCCGACAGCGCGACGTACCTCAACGAGCTCCTCAAGGTCCGCGGGGTGTTCAAATAGCTCCAGAGGACCGGTTGCGGCCGGCCCGGTCGGGAGGCGGCATGCTCGGCAAGAAGGTCAGGCTCGAGCGCATCATGGACCGGAACACGCGCCGGACGGTCATCGTCCCGATGGACCACGGGATGACGGTCGGGCCGATTCCCGGCCTCGTGCAGATCCCGCCGGCGGCGAACCTCATCGCGGAGGGGGGCGCCAACGCGGCCGTCGTCCACCGCGGCGCGGCGATGTTCGGGCACCGCGGCTACGGGAAGGACCTCGGGCTGATCCTCCATCTCTCCGCGAGCACGACCCTGTCGCCGGACTCGAACCGAAAGGTGCTCGTGGCGACGGTCGAGGATGCCCTCCAGATCGGCGCGGACGCCGTCTCCCTCCACGTGAACCTCGGCGCCGACGACGAGGCGCAGATGCTCCGGGACTTCGGGTTCGTGTCCAGCGCCTGCCAGCGGTGGGGGATGCCGCTGCTCGCCATGATCTACACGCGGGGACCGAAGGTCAAGAACGAGTACGACGTCCGCCACGTCCGCCACGCCGCGCGCGTCGGGGCCGAGATGGGGGCGGACATCGTCAAGGTTCCCTATACCGGCTCGCCCGAGACGTTCCGCGAGGTCGTGGAAGGGTGCGCCTCGCCCGTGGTCATCGCCGGCGGGGAGAAGATGGGGAGCGACGAGGACGTTCTCGCGATGGTCGCGGGCGCCATCCGGGCCGGCGGCGCGGGCGCATCCATCGGGCGGAACGTCTTTCAGCACCGGGCCCCGGCGAGGATGGTCGCGGCCATCGGCGCCATCGTCCACGGCGGGGCGTCGGCCACGGACGCGCTCTCCGTCCTGAAGCGGAAGGGGGACTGATGCCGCCCGTCCTCTGGGCGCGGGTCATTCCGTGGAACAAGGACGTGGCGGTGGCGGCCCTGGAGTCCGGGGTGGACACCCTGTGGGTTCCCGACGGGCGGCTTGCGGACGCCCGCGCGCTCGGCCGCGTCACGGGCGTCTGCGCGGAGGGAGACATCCGCGAGGGACGGGATTTCCGGGTGACCGCGATGGACGGAAAGGAGGACGAGAGCGCGGTCCTGGCCTCCGATCCCGGCCTGCTCTGGGTGGTGGTTCCCCGGCGCGGGGAGGTGATTCCACTCGAGAACCTCGTCGCGCACCGCCGGAAGGTCCTCGTCGCCGCGGCGACGGCGGAGGACGTCGCGCTCTACGCGGGAGTGCTCGAAAAAGGGGTCCACGGACTCATCCTGTCCGCGGGGACTCCGGAGGCGATGCGGGGCCTTGCCTCGGCGGCCCGCCGCGACGCCGAGGCGGTGCCCCTCGCGGCGGCCCGGGTCACCGCGGTGACCCCGCTCGGCGTCGGCGACCGGGCGTGCGTGGATACGTGCGCGCTGATCGGGGGGAGCCGGGGGATGCTCGTCGGGAACTCGAGCGCGGGCCTTTTTCTCGTGTGCGCGGAAAACGTTCCGAACCCCTACGTGCTGCCCCGGCCTTTCCGGGTGAACGCCGGGGCCGTGCACTCCTATTGCCGCGTGCCCGGCGGGCGGACCTCCTACCTGTCGGAGCTCGCGGGCGGGTCGAGCGTCCTGATCGTCGACGAGACCGGGAAGGGCGAGGCGGTCCCCGTCGGACGGGTCAAGGTCGAGCGCAGGCCGCTGCTCCTCGTCAGCGCCCGTTCGCCGTCCGGCGCCGACCATTCCGTGGTCCTGCAGAACGCCGAGACGATCCGGCTCGTCGGGCCCGGCGGGGCGACCGTCTCCGTCGCCCGCCTGTCCGCCGGCGACGCCGTTCTCCTGGCGGAGGGAGAGGCGGGACGCCATTTCGGAACGGCGGTCGAGGAAACGATCCTGGAAAAGTGAGGAGTTCCGGCCCCCGCGGTGATAGACTGAACCCAATGAACGGATGTCCGAGGAGGGCACATGTTCGGATTGGGTCTGCCTGAGCTTCTCATCATCCTCGTGATCGTCGTCCTGCTGTTCGGCGCCGGGCGGCTTCCGCAGATCGGCGCGGGCATCGGGGAGGGGATCCGCAATTTCAAGAAGGCCATGAAGAAGGAGGACGAGATCGACGTCACCCCGCCCAAGCCCGAGAAGAAGGCGGAGAAGTAGGGCG
>JBLNEU010000172.1:0-4102 GCA_050263015.1 Deltaproteobacteria bacterium
GCTTCCTCCACCGACACCTGCCCCTCCCTGGCGCGTTTCTCGATGAGCGACCGGAGCCGTTCGGTCAGGACGTATCCCGGGCAGACGGTGTTCACCGTCACGTTCTCCTCCGCGACTTCGCGCGAGAGGGTCTTGGCCATCGCCGTGACGGCGCTGCGCACGGCGTTCGACTGGATCAGGTTGTCGATCGGCTGCTTGACGGCGAAGGAGGTGAGCAGGACGATCCGGCCGAATTTCTGGCTCGTCATCCAGGGGAGGCATTTCCGGATGCAACGGACCGCGGAGAAGAAGTTGAGGTCGAGCGCCCGAAGCCACGCCTCGTCCGACGCGCCGACGAAACCGGAAGGCGGCGGACCTCCCGCGTTGGTGACCAGGATGTGAAGGGTGCCGAAAGTCCGCCCGATCTCCGCGAAGAGGGCGTCGATATCGTCTTCCCTGGCGAGGTCCGCCCGGATCGGGAGGACCGGATGTCCCGTGGCTGCCGAGATTTCGGCGGCGGCTCGGGAAAGGGTTTCCCCGTCCCGGGCGCAGATCGCGACGCGGGCGCCCTCCGCCGAAAGCGCCGCGGCGCACGCCCGGCCGAGTCCCTTGCTCCCCGCGCAGACGAGCGCGGATTTTCCCCGGATTCCGAGTTCCATGGACATCCTCGGCGGGCCCGGGGTCAACGCACAACGCGCCCGGGCGCACGGGTTCATTCTACGACAGGTCCGGGAAAAAGGGGGTGCCGGAGGGTTACTTTCTGGGGGTGAGGACTTTTAACCCTCCGGCTGGGGCAGGGAAACGCTGCGAATCAACGCTGCGCATCCACTGCCCTCGATATTAGCAAGGTCAATGCCAGAGGGGATGCCGGGTCCAACCGGTTGAAATTCCTGTTTTTCGGAATTCCGGCGCATTTCGTTGCCGCCGGGACCTGCGGGATATTGCGCACGCGAGGGGGTTATTCCACCTGTACCTTGCGCACCCATCCGTGCCGATCCTCACGTTCCCCATACTGGATTCCGGTGATCTCCGCGAGCAGCCGGCTCGACAGGTCACCCGGTCGGTTCCCGTTGATGGAGAACGTCTTCCCCCGAAAGCACAACTCGCCGACGGGGGAGATGACCGCTGCCGTCCCCGTTCCGAAGACCTCCTTGAGCGACCCTTCGGCTGACGCCCGGGACACCTCGTCCACGGCGATCGGCCTCTCCGCGACGTTCACTCCCCAGTCGCGCAGGAGGCGCAGGACCGAGTCCCGGGTGACGCCCGGCAGGATGGATCCGGCGAGGGGCGGGGTGACGACGCTGTCCCCGATGACGAAGAAGATGTTCATGGTCCCGACCTCCTCGATCTCCCCCCGGCCCGAGGCGTCGAGCCACAGAACCTGATCGAATCCCTTTTCCTTGGCGACAACGGCCGCACGCAGGCTCGCCGCGTAGTTGGCGGCAGTCTTCGCCTCGCCGAGCCCTCCGCGCGCCGCCCGGACGTACTTTTCCTCGACGAGGATCCGGACCGGCTCGAAGCCGCGGGCGTAATAGTTTCCCACCGGGCCCGTGATGACGAAGAACAGGTACTGCGTCGCCGGGCGCACGCCGAGGCCGGGCTCCGTGGCGATCATCGTCGGCCGGATGTAGAGGGAGGTGCCGCGCGCCTCGGGAATCCAGTCCCGGTCCACGCGGAGAAGCGCTTCGACGCCCGCGATGGCGTCGTCGACCGGAACCTGCGGCATGCACAGGCGGTCCGTCGAACGGTTCATCCGCTCGAAATTCATGGCGGGCCGGAACAGGCAGATCCGTCCCCCCTTCCCCCGGTAGGCCTTGAGCCCCTCGAAGACCTCCTGGCCGTAATGGAGGACCATCGCGGCGGGGTCGATCCGGAGTGCGCCGTACGGAACGATCCGGGCGTCGTGCCACCCTTTTCCTTCCGTGTAATCCATCAGGAACATGTGGTCGGAGAAGATCCGCCCGAATCCGAGGGCGGATCCTTCGGCCGGCTTCGGCCTCCTCCGGTCCGGGGCGGCCAGGTTCATGGCGATCTTCATCCGTCGACCTCCATCGTATTCCCGGCCGGCGGGCGCGGCGGCCCGGCGGCAAGCGGGGACAGCCAGGTCCGATGTCTACGGACCTGCCTCGCGTTCCCGGCGGCCTGGCGGCGCGCAGGAACCGTCATGTCGGGCGCAACGCGCCGCCCGCGACGCATTCCGCCGTCAGTTCGGGTGGAACTTGTAGGGGACGGTCGCCGGAATCGGTTCTCCCTGGAACGGGGAGAATTTCCACGCTGCGATCCTGGTCAACACCTCCTCTTCGAGGGGAGGCCAGTTGAGACTGCTCTTATCGATCCTGACGTCGGCGACGTCCCCGTCGGGCCGCACCGTGAACGAGACGACGACTTCGCCGTCGATTTTCGGATTCTCGATCAGGGCCCTGTAATAGGCGTCGAGTATGTCCTTCCCGTACGCGGTGATCGTGCGGGAAATCTCGTCCTTTGCCGCGGCGGTCTTGTCGTCCGCCGGGGAAGTCGATTTCGCGGTGTCCGCGGCTGCGCCGGCCGCGCCGGATTCCGCCCGGCAGACCGGCGCCGGAGGGACCAGAATCAGAGACGAGATGACAAGAGCCGCGCCCCTGAAGAACCGCGGCCCACGCACCCCGATCGATCGCATGGAACCTTCCCCCCCTTGACCCGCTTCGGTTAAGGATATCATCCCGCCTGCTCAAGGGAAACCCGGGACCGTGCCGGGCGGGATCGGCCTGTCCATGCCTGTTCCGCCGGACAGGATGCGGCGTTCGCGGAAGCCGGTCGAGTGGTCCGGGTCCCGCCCCGGGGTCCGGACCGCGGGGAACCGCGGCCCCGCGATCGTCTCTTTCCCCTCTTCACGCAACGTCGCGGCAAGCGACGAGGTAGCGATAACCGTATTCCGCCACGGGCTCCCCCTTCTGGTTCGAGACCGTGCACCGTATTCCCGCAAGTCCGCGGTCCGGCTTGCTCCGCGAGCGCCTGAGGTCGGCCCAGCGGGCGTCGACCGTGAGAACGTCGCCCGGCCTCACCGGGTTGAACAACCGGACCGCGTCGAGCCCGATCCCGCCCAGGATGGCCAAGTCTCCCTGTGCTTCCACGACGACGCGGGTGCACGCCGCCAGCGTGTGGAGCGACGAGGCGACGAGGCCGCCGAATATCGACCCGCCCGCTGCCGCTTCGTCGGTGTGGAACGGCAGGGGATCGAACTTCTTTCCGAAGAAGACGATGTCCGACCGTTCGAAGGTCACGGGACGACAGGGGAGTGATTCTCCCTCGTTCAGGTCTTCCCAATACTTCTTTCGGCTGTCTGTCGCGTCCATCTTCCTCCGCCCCATGCCCGCCGGCCGTGCAGGTCGCGCCGACGATGGAGATTGGCCGTTCAGCGATACGGGACGGCCGAAGCGAATCGGCGCCGCAGGAGCGGCGCCGGTGGGATCGAGTGGAATTGGGTCGAGCCGCGGACCCCCGCGACCGGGGCCGGCAGGCGCGCTTCACGCCGCAGACGGCCTGTCAGTCGCTCATCGACGTTGTGTTGAACGACTTGTTCTCCGCGTCCCACCAGTACAGGATGCTCGCTTTCCCGAAATAGATGAACCGGAACGACGGCAACGACAGATCCAGTTTCTCCGGTTCTCCCGGGCCGCATTCGAAATAACCTTTCCCGCAGGCGGTCTTGTACTGTCCCGGGGGGACTCCCACGATCCCCACCAACTGCGGCTTGTAGACCAACTTTCCGCGGTCCAGCCAGATGACGTCGGGGGGAGCGTCCTTTTTTGCGAGAAAAACGCACAGCCCCCCGCCGCCTCCCTTCCCGGGGATGACGATCCATGCATCGTCCGTCATCCCGTCTCCGTTGAAATCGGATCTGACGTGGAAGGGCACGGGGTGGGTTTCCCTGTGCTTGAGCCAGTCATCCGAATAATCGGATTCCCCGGGGAATCGCCATCCGTCGGGAGCAGGGGTATCCGCGTGAAGGATCGCGGGGGTGCACAGGCAAACCGCGAACGCGAGCAGGAACAATCTCATCGAGCCTTCGATCTGTCGCAAGGAGGGGATCCTCGTTCCCGAACGGGTCCATTTATCCCGATGTGCCTGCCGCCAGATCAAATCG
>JBLNEU010000173.1:0-5685 GCA_050263015.1 Deltaproteobacteria bacterium
GCGATCACGATCAGGGTCAGGAGGGCAAGCTCCGCGTCGATCCTGACGAGGCCGCCGCTCGGAGCATAGGGAAGGATCCGCCGCACGAGGATGTCGGTCACCCGGGTCAGGACCAGGGCGAGCCCGACCCCGGCGATCCCGCCGCAGGCACAGAGGATGAGGGTCTCCGTCCAGACGAGCCGGAAGATGTCTCCCGGCATCGCGCCCACCGTCTTGAGGATGCCGATCTCCTGCATCCTCTCCAGGACGGACATGAGGATGGTGTTGACGACCCCGACCATGGCGATGAGCACGGCGATGACCGCGATGAACAGCACCATGACGCGCGCCGTGGCGATGAGCTTCATGATCGTCTGCTTCACCTGGCTGAAACTGACGACCTGCACGTCCGGAAGCCGGTAAAGCTTGTTCTCGAGCGCGGCGATGTCGGCGCCCGCGCGCGTCTTGATCCCGATCGTCGTGATCTTGTCCGTCCCCGAGATCCTCTGAAGCGTCTTGAGGGGCACGAAGATGGTTCCGTCGTCCTGGGTTCCGGTCCGCTCCATGATCCCGACCACCTTGAGCCGGACGTTCTTCTCGGGCACGAGGATCATGTCGCCGACTTCCCGCTGTTCCAGCTCGGCCGCCTCGTATCCCATGACCGCCTCGAGCGAATCCTGGTCGCGGAACCAGCCGCCCAGGCGGAACCGGATGAACGGCTTCATGGCGGGATAGCTGGCCGGGTCCACGCCGAAATATCCGGCGATTCCGCCGCTTTCGCCCTTGTTGGGGTCGAAGTACGCCTGCATGAGGATCGGACTGATCTCCTCCACCTCCGGTTCCTTCGTGATGGTGTCCACCATCGACTGCTCCATGTATCGGAGCCCCGTGCCGCCCTGGAGCATCATCGTCGCGGCCTCGTACGGACACCCCTTGGCCATGACCATCATCTGGAACCCCATGTTCTCGATGTCGCGGTTCAGCGCCTGCTCGTACCCCCGGTTGAAGCCCAGGAGACTCACGAGCACCCACGACGAAAGGGCGATCCCCACGACCGTGAGGAGGGTGCGGGTCTTCTTCCGAAGGAGGTTCTTGCAGGCGATCTGGAATCTGCTGATCATCGGTTCCCCCGTTGCCGCGAATAGACGAACTCGTCCATGAGGATCAGGTTCTTCTTGAGCGCCCGCATCGCGGCGCGGAAGTCGACCTCCGCCTCCGGCGCCGGGTTCCCGATGTCCCCCACCCGGCCGGCCCCCTTGGCGGCCACCGGGTCGTACGACTCGAAATCGGAAAGCGCCATTCCGACGAACTGCCTTCCGAACCCGGGGGCCCGCAGCTTTTTCGCCCACTGGCTCGTCATCTTCTGGATGTAGAAGGACCTGATCTTCCCCTCCAGGTCCAGCGCCACGAAGACCTGGATCCCCCCGAACTCCCCCTTCTGGTTGACTCCATGGATGTAGCCGATCCTCTTCTTCCCGTCGTAGATCTCGTAGATCGTGTAGGGGACGTCGATCGTCTCGTAGAGGCCGCGGAACCGGTCCCCGAGGCGCGCCTCGACCTTCCGGAGGAGCGGCTCGCCTCCCCGCTTGTCGATGGCCTCGTATGTCGTCTTGTACCCCGTGGACCCGGGAAAGAGGCGCGCGACGTCGCGGTCGGGGTCGTTCAGGTCGCACCCGACCGCGCCCCGGGCCCGGCCGGAGCCGGCCAGGAGGAGCAATCCCGCAAGCAGGAGCCTCGAAAGAACGTCGCCGGTCCGTCCGACGACGGCTGGCACGCCCGGCTTGTCCGTTCCGCGCACGGTCCGCATGAAACCCCGGCCGATTAAAGCGGCGTGTAGTAGTAGAGCTGCGCGATGACGCGGTGGTCTCTCACTTCCCAGTTGTACTCGTACATCGCGCGAAACGTCAGGTCCGGCGTGACGACGGCGGAGGCGCAGGCCGAGACGAGCCAGTTGTTCCAGCCGTAGCGCCACACGGTCGGCTGGACCTCGAGCTTCAGCCTGCCTTCGGGATCGAGCAGGAGCCCCAGGCGGTACATCGCCGCGACCACGTCCCGGTCGAGCCAATCGCCGGCCAGAAAGTCGAACCGGTTCTCCAGGTTATTCCAGAGGAACGCGAAGTCGGTCCCGAGAAGGCGCATCGGCCTCGGATCGGGGTCCCGGACCTCGTACCCCATGGTGTCGAGCGTCCGGCCGTATCCGGCGGACAGCCCGACCGTGTAGTTGTCCTCGTTGAGGACGCCGTACGCGATCCTCCCGGCCAGCATGTAGCTTCCCTCGAAGCGGGCCGGCATGCCCGAGCCGGTGGTGGCGCTTGCCTGCAGGTTTCCCCACGAGAAGTCGCGGTAGCTGCCGACCCCCCAGTCGCGGTCGTACCCGAACCCCTGGATCGGAAGCGTCCGAAGGATCAGCGGGTGGCTGTCGAAATACGATCCGAGCCCGAAAGCGGGCCGGTTGTGCCCGATCCAGACGTCGGTCCACGGCGTCTTCGCCTTGAGCCACGCGTTGTAGGCCTGCGGCTCGAGACGCGTTTCCCCCGCCTCGTCCTCGACGACGGCTAGCCGTTCCTGCAGCCCCAGGGATCCCCAGTCTCCGCTCTCCCCGGAGAAGCGGCGAAGGTAATCGAACCCGACGCTCGGCTTCTGCATTTCGGCATCCGGGTTCATCGAGTAATAGATCGCCTTGCTCCGGACCGAAGAGTATCCGCCCACGGCCTGGGCCTCGAAATAGAGAAGCTGGCTGTCGGCGCGGGCGGCCGGCGGCCCGAAGAGGACCGCCGGAAGGAGTATGGCGAGCCCCCTAAATATCGAACAGGTGGACGCCACGGCGTACCGTCTTCCCGTCCTTGACGAAGACGAACCTGATCTCCCAGTCGCCCGGCATGACGAACTGCACGGGGAGCAGGTAGACCCCTTTGGCCGAGAGCGCGAACTCCCTTTCCCCGGTGCTGTGGGCCCCCCTCATGGACGGCATGTCCGCATCCCCCTTGACGACGAACGACGTGTCCCTCGTCCCGTCCCGGAGGAATATTTCCACCCTCACGATGCGCGCGCCGATCTTGGGCGGCTTGTCGAAGCCGTAGACGAAGTAATGATCGCCGCCGAGCGGAACTTTCTCCCCCGGCTTCGGGAACCGCGCGTAATCCGCCGGCGCCGCGGCGGCGGCCGGGGCCAGCTCCGCGCGGGCAGTCGCGAGGGCCTTGGACCAGGGGACGATCTCCCCGCCGTTGGCCTTGAGGAACTTCTCGGCGGCGGGCCTGGTTGCGAAAGCCCACTTTGGGAGCTTCGTCATCACGCCCGGTTTCCGGCCCCCGAGGACCCAGGTCGCCGTTTCGGCATCGATCAGCGTCCGGGTGTCGCGGTCGGCGACGAGGAGGGATTTCAACGGCTTCTGCTTGTTCTTGTCGAGCTCGACAACGGCGCAGCGCAGACTGCACACGCCGACCGCCGCGCCATCGGCATATCGGATCAGCATCCGGCTGTACCCGTATGCCTTCCGGTCCATGCCGCACTCGGCGCACTCGCGGTGCTGCCGGATGTCCTCCTGGGCGAGGGCCGTCGTCCAGGCGAGAGCGAGCAGCGCCGCCGCCAGAACGCCCGCGGCCGTCTTGGTCTTCGTGATCATGGCATCCTCCGTGATCGACACGGCGTTCCCCGCGCTACCGGAGAGCGTCGAGGACGCCGCTCAGGTTCGCCCCGTCCCGGTAATCCTCGTTCATCCGGACGACGCCCGTGTTGTCGATGACGACCGTGGTCCCCATCGTGGCCGCGTACGCGCGCAGGACGTTGGCGCCGATATCCGCGAGGACCGTGAATCGCGATCCGTCGTAGCCGGTGGCGACTTCGTTGGCCCGGGCCTCGGCGACGCTACCGGAGACGTAGTCGACGGCGACGAAGCGCGCGCCCGGGAACAGCGGCATGACGGAGCTTCGCATGTGGCTCATGTGGGCGTCGCAGATCGGGCACCACATCGTGAAGTAGAGAACGACGCCGTTCGCCGACGGGAAGATCGCCGACAGCGTCAGGCTGTTTCCGAGCGAGTCCGGGAGCGTGAAATCGGGCGCGTTCTGCCCGACCGCGGGGCCGGTCGTCCCCGGCTCGACCGGCGGACGCTTGTCGTCCCCGGACGGATCGAGGTCGCCGCATCCGGCAAGTGCGAGCAGGAGCGGAAGGAGCAGGAGGCGGCAATATCTCTTAGCGGAATCCATAGCGCACTCCCACGGTGTACACGTCGGTCGTCGGAAAGTTCTCTCCCCAGCCGTCGCTGCGGACGGCGTGGCTCCACGCCACGCGCGCGCTCCAGTCGTGGTCCGTGCTCGACCAGGCGAGCTGCGCGCCCACGGCGCTCTTCTTGAACCCGCCGGTGGGGTCCCGGGCGCCGTTGAAGGTCCCGTCGTCCTCCTCCAGGCGAGTGAAGGAGGCCGTTCCCGTAAGCTTGTCCCCTCCCGATCCGACGAAGTGGATGTATCCCAGGGAGGCGGACGCCAGGAACCGATCGCCCAGGTTCTTCCGGTAAGGCTCGACGTACCTCCCGTACTCCTTGTTCACCGGCCGCTCGATGTGCCACCCGTACGCGAGCGAGACGTTCGCGGTGAACGGATGAAGCGTCTTGTCGATCAGGAGATTCGCGTCGACCCGGTAGAAACCGCGGCCGGTGACGTCGAAGCTGCTGCCCACGTCGTCGTAAGGCGACCTGCCCGTGGGGAGGAGCAGCGAAGGGCCGATCGTGACCGCGGGCGTCAAGTCGGACAGCGTCGTGGCCTTCCAGGCCGACCGTTCGTCGACCGCCTCGTACCAGAGGGACAGCGTCGAGTCGCCGAATCCGTCGGTGCTCGAGGAGATCCCCGAATAGGAGTTGACGTTCCAGACGTAGGGAACGGTGATCCCGGCCTGCCAGCTCGCCGCGAGCCGGTGCGCATACGAAAGGTTGACGCGATATTGGTTGAGGTCGGAACCGGGCGGGTCCGGCGTATGCCGTCCTTCCTGGTTCCAGAAGCCGCGGTACCTCTCCCACTCGGCGGACATGTCCACCATGCCCCGAACCGCTTTCGGAAGAACGAGAGCGGTCGCCCCGCCCCCGCCGCAGCAGGACCCCGCCGAGGCCGCGGACCAGGGGAAGGCGGCCCCCAGAGCGAGGGCCGCCAGCAGCAGTAATGGAACGACAGGGACCGGCGCGTGCGATCGCCGCATCACGGCGCGGTGACGCTGAACGCCTGGTACCCGTTGGCGCCCGACGGGGCGAGGCCGTTGGTCGTCTTCCGCTCCCCGTTCACCGTCAGCCGGACATAGACCGTTCCGGTCGACCCCCTCGGGAGCCCCGCGATTCCGGGGAACGACCAGTGCCCGCCGCCGCTGTTCTCCCCGTTGACCACGCCGGTGTTGAACGTATTGTCTGTGGACGCCTCTGCCGAAACGTCGTTGACCGTCCATGCGGCGCCGCCGGCATCGTGAAGGGTCGTCCCGACGGTGACCGCCGGGAAACTCGTCATGCTCTCCTTTGCCGCCACGAAGACATTCAACGTATGAGTCGAGACGTTGTCATAGGTCATCGCGCCGTCCTTGAACAGGTAGTACGTGCGTTGCTCCGCCGGCGCGGCGACGATGTTGTCGTTCTGCCCCTTCAGGGTAGCGCGCACGGTGTCCGTGCCCATTGCCATCCCCACGGTCGGATAGAACGTCGCAGTCTCCGGGCCCCCCGGGTCCCCGATC
>JBLNEU010000174.1:0-3648 GCA_050263015.1 Deltaproteobacteria bacterium
ATCGGCGCGGTGCTCGCCATCATCAGGAGGAACGTGGAAAACTCGAAACGGATCATCCGGGAGATCGCCAGAGGCCTCCCCGGGAAGGGGGAATGCGCTTGCGCCTCGGCTCTCCAGCACGCGATCATCACCGATCGCAGGAAGATTCCGGCGGCCGCGATGAAGCGGCTCTCGCTCCTCATCGGGAAATACCTGTGACGGCGCGCGCCTTCCAGGTCGTTCTCGCCGCGGCGCTTCTCGCCGCCTGCGCGTCCTCCACGCCGAACATGAAGACGGAGGCGAAGGCGCGGATGGAGATGGGGGTCGGCCACCTCCGGCAGAGCAACTCGCCGGCCGCGATGAAGGAGCTCACCAAAGCCGAGGAGCTCGACCCGGACAACCCGGAGATCGTCATGGTCCTGGGCCTCGCCTACCAGGCGCGCGGCGACTACAAGAAGGCCGAGAAATATCTTCGCCGCGCCATCGGCATGAGGTCGGACTACTCCGAGGCGCACAACAATCTCGGCTTCCTCATGAGCCTCCAGGGACGCAGCAAGGAGGCGATCCGGGAGTACGAGGCGGCGGTGGCGAACGTCCTGTACCAGACGCCGGAAGTCGCCTGCACGAACATGGCGGAAGAGTACCGGCGGATGAAGAATCCGGAAAAGGCCGAGGAGATGTACCGGAAGGCGGTCTCGTTCAACTCCGGGTACCCGGCCGCCTACCGGGGACTTGCGTCCGTGCAGTCGGGGAACAACCTCTGGGCGGACGCTTCGAAGACGCTCGACCGGTGCACGGCATCGACGCCGGATTTCTGGCCTTGCTGGATGGATCTCGGCAGCGCGCAGCTGCGGCTCGGGAAGAAGAAGGACGCCCTGGCCTCCTTCCGGAAGGTGCTGTCCGGATCGACCGACCCCGCCCTGCGCGCGAAAGCGGCGGAGCACGTCAACCTCCTCCAAAGCCAGTCGAGGTGAGCGGGAAACGTGGGGGCCGGGGAATCCTGGAAGAAGAAGCGGGAGGCGACGGGGAAATCGATCGACGAAATGTCGAGAGAGCTCCGGGTCGCCCCGAAATACCTGCGCGCCATCGAGGACGGGCATTGGGAAGGATGGCCGGTCCGCGTCTTCTCGACCGGCTTCATCCGGGCCTATGCACGGAAGCTTTCGATGGACCCCGAGCCGGTGCTCTCGGAATATTTGAGGTTCGTGGACCAGAAGGCCGGCAAGGAACGGCCCCTCCGGGTGCGGCCGGAGTGGCTCGAGCGGGAAAAGGAGCGGGGAAGCCGCAGGACCCTTTACACCGGCGCGGCCGCCGCGGTCCTTCTCGTCGGCATCGTGACCGCGTGGTACTCGACGAGAACCAGCCCAAGGCCGGCGGCGGTCGCGGAGTTCCCCGCGGCGCCGGCGCCTCCGGCTCCCGCCGTCGAGAACGACACGGCGGCTCCCGCGGGTTCCGCGTCCGACGCCGGGGGAAATGCGGGGAACGCGGGAGCGCCGCAGCAGGCGGGCCAGGAGATGACCAGGGCCGCCGGCCCCGCGCCGCCGGGAGCCGGCGGGCCGGCGCGCGCATCCGGCGCCGCCGCGGCCCCTTATCAGCTGTTCCTCGAAGCGAAGGAAACGACGTGGGTCCTCTACGGGCGGGACGACGAGGAACGGATCGAAGCGATCCTCCAGCACGGTGACCGGATCAGCATCCTGGCGCAGAGGAAGATCTACCTGAAGCTCGGCAACGCGGGCGGCGTGCAGGCGACCTTGAACGGAAAGCCCCTGCCCCCCTTCGGCGGGGCGGGGAAAGTGGCGGTGTATCGCCTCGGCCAGTAGGGAAGAAAATCCGGGGGGCGGAGGCGGCCGGTGACGTCGATGCGGGGCCAGGGCCAGGCGGCTCCCCGGGTCTTCGGCGCGTCCCGCGCGTTCCTCGTCCGCGCCCAGGATATCGGCGAGGCGGACCGAAGGCTCGTCTTCTTCACCGAAAGCTCGGGCGTCCTGGCCGCGGCGGCGAAGTCGGCACGCAAGAGCCGGAAACGGTTCGGTGGAGCCCTCCAGAAATTCCTGCTTCTCGACATCGCCTGGACCGAACGGGGCAGCGGGATGCCGGTCCTCGCGTCGGCGTCGCTCGTCGAGTCGTTCTGGGACATCGTGGAGTCGTGGGACAAGGTCCGGCACGCCGACTACATCCTCGAGCTGGCCGCCGGCCTCTTTCCCCAGCCGGGCCCCAAGCCGAAGGCGTTCGCGCTGCTCCTGAGGCTTCTTTCGGCGTTGTCGTCGGGGGAGCTGCCCGAGTCGGTGGCGCGGAAGGCGGAAGGCTCGTTCCTGTCGCTGGGCGGGTGGGGGCCCGCCCTGGCCGCGTGCCGGCAATGCGGCCGGGAGGCGGGGGCGAACCCTGCGCGGAAAGGCGTGGAGCGGCCGTCCTTCCGTTTCGTCGTCTCGGAAGGGGGCCTTCGTTGCTGGAGGTGCGCCCCTCCGGGCGGAAGCGGGGCGCTCCTCTCTCCCGGCGCGATCCGGACGTGGCGGGCCATCCAGTCCGCCTCCCCGGCGGCGCTGGGCCGGCTCCGCATTCAGGACTCTATTCTTGAGGAGTTACAGGGAATTATACCTGAGTACCTCGAGTGGTGCTTAGGAAGGCAATTCAGGAGCATCGCCCGGGAAATCCCGTCCCGGAAGCCGTAAAACCCCTGTATTTTTAGAGATATATCTTGACAGCATCTTCCCCGGGATGATATGTAACCGTATCACGCCACAACGGGAGGCGGCCGTGCATTTCCAGGACCTGGTTCTCGCCCTGCAACGTTTCTGGGCGGACAAAGGGTGCGTGATCCATCAGCCCTACGACATCGAAGTCGGCGCGGGGACGTTCAACCCGGCGACTTTCTTGAGGTCTCTCGGGCCGGAGCCGTGGAACACGGCGTACGTCGAGCCGTCCCGCCGTCCGACCGACGGCCGGTACGGGGAGAACCCGAACCGGCTCCAGCATTACTATCAGTACCAGGTCATCATGAAACCGTGTCCCTACGATTACGTGGAGCTGTATCTCGACTCCCTCAAAGCCGTCGGCATCGACCCGATGAAGCACGATATCCGTTTCGTCGAGGACGACTGGGAATCGCCGACGCTCGGCGCGTGGGGGCTCGGGTGGGAAGTCTGGCTCGACGGGATGGAGATCACCCAGTTCACCTACTTCCAGCAGTGCGGCGGGATCGATCTGAAACCCGTGTCGGGCGAGATCACGTACGGCATCGAGCGGATCGCGATGTACCTCCAGAACGTCGACAACGTGTTCAACCTCAAATGGGTCGGGGACGTGACGTACGGCGACGTCCACCACCGCGGCGAAGTGGAGTGGTCGAAGTACAACTTCGAGAAGGCCGACATCCCGATGCTCTTCTCCCTGTTCAACACGTACGAGAAGGAGTGCCTGCGGCTGATCGACGAGAAGCTCGTCCTGCCCGCCTACGACTACTGTCTCAAGTGCTCCCACACCTTCAACATGCTCGACGCCCGGGGGGCCATCTCGGTCACGGAGCGCACCTCGTACATCGGCAGGGTGCGCAACCTGGCCCGCCTCTGCGCGACCGGGTACCTGAAGTCCCGCGAGGAGCTCGGTTTTCCGCTCCTGAACAAGTTCTCCGGCTGACAGTTCCCGCGCGAGGAAGAAGAGGCGACATGGAACGCG
>JBLNEU010000175.1:0-4219 GCA_050263015.1 Deltaproteobacteria bacterium
TCGGGCGCTTCGAGCAGGTCGTGTCCCGGGCGACGTTTCCGCCGCCCGAGGCGCTCCGCCTCCTGGCGCGGTACCTTCTGCCGGGCGGGCGGCTTCTGCTGATGACCGGGCCGGCCGCGGAGGAGCAGGGGGAGCCGCCGCTGCCTCTGCGCCCCGGGCGCCGCATGCGGTTCGAGCTTCCTTTCGGCATGGGGGCGCGGGAGATCCGGGAGTACCTGGCCGCTTGACGGGCGGAGCCGCGCAGCCCGCGGGGAAAAAAGTGTTCTCTATCGGGCGCGCGGCATGGTACAAGAGACCACTGCCTCGCCCGCACGACTCGCGGGGCTCCGCGGAGCGAAGCCGTTGGGACACGTCATAGCCGTGGCAAACCAGAAAGGGGGCGTCGGGAAGACGACGACGGCGATCAACCTCGCCGCGTCCCTGGCGGTCATGGAGCGGAAGACGCTCCTCGTCGACCTCGATCCCCAGGCCAACGCGACGTCCGGAAGCTGCGGGACGGCCGACGGCACGGACGAGAAGAACGTCTACCGCGCGCTCATGGCGGAGATCCCCCTGCCGGAGGCGATCCGGCCGACCGACCTTCCCTTTTTCGATATCGTTCCCGCCTCGGTCGACCTGATCGGCGCAGAGATCGAGCTCGTCGGGACCGAGGGGCGGGAAACCCGCCTCAGGGACGCGCTGCGCCCGGTCCTGGACCGTTACGAGGTGATCCTCATCGACTGCCCGCCGTCGCTGGGGCTGCTCACGGTGAACGCCCTGTGCGCCGCCCGCTCGGTCCTCATCCCCCTCCAGTGCGAATATTACGCGCTCGAGGGCTTGACGAGCCTTTACCGGACGATCGCGAAGGTCCGGGCGTCCCTCAATCCCGCCCTGGAGGTCGAGGGGGTCGTCCTCACCATGTTCGACTCCCGGAACAACCTGGCCCACCAGGTGGCCGCCGAGGCGCGGGAGAACCTAAAAAGCCAATTATTTCAGACAGTTATACCGCGCAACGTCCGGCTGTCCGAATCGCCCTCCTTCGGAAAACCGGCCATCCTTTACGCGGTGAGCTCGCGGGGGGCCCAATGTTACCTCGAGCTCGCCAAAGAGATGATGGGGCGATGGAACGAAAGACCGATCCATTGAAGAAGAAGGTCCTCGGACGGGGACTCTCGGCGCTTCTGCCCGGCCCCGCCGAGCGGGCCGAGATCGAGTTCCTGCGGATCCCGGTCCACGACATCCGGGCGAGCGGACACCAGCCGCGCCGCACCTTCTCCCCGGACGAGCTGCGCGACCTCGTCGAGTCGGTGCGGGAAAAGGGCGTCCTCCAGCCCGTGATCGTCCGGCCGACGCCGGAAGGATACGAGCTCGTCGCCGGCGAGCGGCGGCTGCGCGCC
Organism: Deltaproteobacteria bacterium; assembly: GCA_050263015.1. Taxonomy (GTDB): domain Bacteria; phylum Desulfobacterota; class Deferrimicrobia; order Deferrimicrobiales; family Deferrimicrobiaceae; genus JBLMWX01. Next base: position 1,377 of record JBLNEU010000175.1, read on the forward strand.
GCCCAGGCGGCCGGGGTGGAGACGGTCCCGGCCCTCATCAAGAAGATGACGGACCGCGAGTCCCTCGAGGCGGCGGTCGTGGAGAACGTTCAGCGCGAGGACCTGAACGCGGTCGAACTCGCCGAGGCTTACCACCGGCTCGCGCACGAATTCTCGCTCTCCCAGGAAGAGATCGCCAGGCGCGTGGGAAAGGACCGGGTCACGGTGGCCAACACCCTGCGGCTGCTCAAGCTTCCGGCGGAGGTCAAGCTGGCGGTCGTCGACGGGCGGATTTCCGCGGGCCACGCGCGCGCGCTTCTTGCGGCCCCGCCGGGTCGCCTTCTCCCGGTCTTCCACGCGGCCGTGCGCAAGGGACTCTCCGTGCGCGAGGTGGAGCTTCTGTGCCAGGCGGGGGAGAAGAGGACGCCGCCTCGGAAGCCCGCGCAGCGCGACGTGCACCTCAAGGAAATCGAGGAGAGGCTGTCGCGGCGCGGCGGGACGCGGGTCCGCGGCGTCGGGACGCCGAAGGGGGGGCGAATCGAGGTCTCGTTCTTCTCGGAGGGGGAATTCGAGCGTCTCGTGGACACGCTGTTTGGAGACCGGTGATCGGCGGGGCGGGCAGGGGGGACGGACCGCCGGGAAAATCCGCGGGGTCGCAAAAAAAATGATTGCATCGCTTTTTGCTTGTGCTATATTTCGCCGCATAAGTCCCCCAACCATTATCCGGAAACGGATAAACTCTGAAGGGAAAGGAGTGAGACACGATGCGTAAGTATGTGTCGCTGTTCCTGGGGCTGCTGCTCGCCGGGTCGATCGTCCTCGCCGCATGCGCGAAGAAGGAAGAGGCGCCGCCTCCTCCTCCGCCTCCGGCGGCTGCTCCTGCCGACAACGCGGCTCCGGCTGCGCCGGCCGCCCCGGCAGAGGCTCCGAAGAAGTAACGCGGTAAGAGTCAAGGGAAGCCACCCCGCAAGGGGGGCGCTCCCGGCATCGGAAAGGGCGCCGCGGATGTCCGCGGCGCCCTTTGTCGTCTGCGGGCCGCCGCGCCGCCCCCGGCGCCGCCTGCACGGCCTTTCCGATCGAGGCATTTCCGCTTGACAGCGCCTTTCACCCCGTGATACCAATTTCACGTTTCACTTTCCGAAGGTCATCCATCGCCTGTCAGTCGCCCGGGGGAAAGACGGCCCATGGAACTCGTCACGAAGATTTTCGAGGTGTTGGGAATCACCCAGCTCGCCTTCCTCCAGATGGCCCTGGTCGTCGTCCTCGCCGTCGTCATGTCCTTCACGCTGATCCGGCCGATCCTGGCCACCTTCCAGGAGCGCGAGGACCGGTCGACGAAGCCCTTGGCGGAGGCCCGGAAGATTCTCGAGGACGCCGAAGACAGGGGAAAGCGGTACGACGAAAACCTGCGCAAGGGCGCGGCCGAGGCGCTTGCCCGCAAGCGCGCCCGCATCGAGGAGGCCGCCCGCGCGGAGCGCAAGGCGATCGAGGCCGTCGTCGACGAGAGCAACCGCGAGGTCGAGGCGATGAAATCGAGGATCGCCGGCGAGAAGGCCGCCGCCTCCGGCGAGCTCCGGGCCGAGGTGTCGCGCCTGGCCGCCGAAATTTCCGAGAAGGTGCTCGGGAGGCGGGTGGCGTGAAGCGGCGCTCCCTGTTTCTCCTCGTCCTGATCGCCGCCGCCCCCGTCGCGGCCCTTGCCGCCGGCGAAGGAGAGGCCGCCGCCCGCGCGGCGGTTCCCTGGTGGGAGATCTTCAAGCAGGCCGTCAACGTCGGCATCCTCGTCGCCGTGCTCGTCTACTTCCTCAAGAAGCCGCTTTCGTCGTACCTCAAGGAACGGTCCGAGCTCCTGCGCAAGTCGATCGACGACGCGGCGAAGGCGCGGGCCGAGGCGGCGGAGAAACTGTCCGACATCCAGGCCCGGATGGCGCGCCTGTCCGGCGAGATCGAGGAGATGAACCGCCGGATGGAGGGCGAGGCCGGCGACGAGGCCAAGCGCCTGCGCGAGACGGCCCGGTCGGAGATCGCGCGGATCCGCGAGCAGTCCAGGTTCGCCGCGGAGCAGGAGGTCAAGAAGGCGCGCGAAGAGCTGCGCCGCGAGGCCGCCGACCTGTCCGCCGCCGCCGCCGAGGAGATGGTGAAAAGGTCGGTCACCCCCGACGACCAGGAGCGGATCGTGCGGGAGAACATCGAGAAGATCAAGGAGGTCCTGCGGTGATCGGGGGAAGCCTGGCCCGCCGCTACGCGCGCGCCCTGCTCGCGATCGGGGAAGAGGATCGGGCGGTTCGCCGGATCCTGTCCGAAGTCGAGGAGTTCGCCGCCCTGACGGCGTCGGCGCCGCTCCTGCGCGAGATGCTGGAGGCCGCCCACATCAATCGGGGGGACAAGCACGCCGCTCTCGATGCCGCGGTCGCCTCGGCGGGGTTCCTTCCCGTCACCCGGAACTTTCTCCTTCTCCTGGTCGACAAGCGGCGGATGAACGTGCTTCCGCGGATCGTCGAGGAGCTGCGCCGCCTGATCGAGCAGCTCGAGGGGATCGAGCGCGTCGAGGTCGTCGTCCCGATGCCGCTGTCCTCGACCCAGCGGGACCTGCTCAAGGTGGTCATCGAGCGGCAGACGGGGAAGAAGGCGGAGCTGGAGGAGAAAGTGGACCCGGCCGTGCTCGGCGGGATGGTCGTGAAAATCGGCGACACCGTCTACGACGGCAGCGTCCGCACGCAGATCAGCGCGATTCGCGAAAATTTACGGAAGGGGTGAGCCCAGCGCCATGAGCATACGCGCCGAAGAAATCACGGAGATCCTCAAGAGCCAGATCAAGGGATACGAGAAGCGCGTCGACGTGGCCGAGACGGGCGTCGTCCTCTCGG
>JBLNEU010000176.1:0-4057 GCA_050263015.1 Deltaproteobacteria bacterium
AGCTACAAGGTGCTCAAAAAGGGGGGACGCCTCGTCTCCGTCGCCGGCATCCCCGACCCGGACGAAGCGCGGCCGCACGGCGTCCGGACCGACTTCGTCTTCGTCTCGCCGAACGGGACGCAGCTGCGCCGGATCGCGGAGCTCATCGAGAGCGGCGCCGTCCGGCCCGCCGATTTCGAGGTGATGCGCCTCGAGGAGGCGGCGAAGGCACAGGAGCTGAGCCGGGCGGGCCACGTCCGGGGCAAGATCGTCCTCAAGGTCCGGTAGCCGCCGGATCGTCCGGCCGGAACGCGAAAAGGGGCCGGCGGGCCCAACCCCGCCGGCCCCTGCCGCGTCCGCGGCGTCCGGGTTCCCTGGAACGGAACGACTCAGAGGAGCGACTTTGCCGCGGCGATCACCGGAGCGTAATCCGGCTCCCGGGAGACCTCCCCGACGTGCTGGACATAGCGCACCGTGTCGGCCTTGTCCACGACGAAGATCGACCGTGACAGGAGCTTGAGCTCCTTGATGAGCACGCCGTACGCAGCCGCGAAGGAGCGGTCCTGGTAATCGGAGAGGGTCTTCACCTTGTCGATCCCCGCGGCGGCGCACCAGCGCTTCTGGGCAAAGGGGAGATCGAGGCTCACCGTCAGGACGACGACGTCCCCGGGCAGGGACGCGGCCTCCTGGTTGAACCGGCGCGTCTCCATGTCGCAGGTCGGGGTATCGAGGGACGGCACCGCGCTGATGATCTTGACCTTCCCCCGGAAGTCCGCCAGCGTCACGGGCGCGAGTCCGTTGTCCACCGCACGGAAATCGGGGGCCTTGTCCCCGGCCTTCACATCCGGCCCGATCAGCGTCATCGGCTTCCCCTTGAAGGTGATGACCCCTGTTCTCTCCTGCATAAGACCTCCTTGAGCGGAATGGTCAGGCCGCGCGCTTCTCCATCTCCTTCGAGTACCGGCCGTAGCGGGCGGCGCCGTTCATGCGCGCGCGGTGATAGAAGGCGTCGCGGGCGGCCTCCGCGTTGGACGGGTCTCCCCGCCACGCCGCGAGGACCGGGTCCTGCAGCGCGCGGCCGTAGGAAAAGCTGAGCTCCCAGGGGCTCCCGCCGGCGGCGTTCATCGCGCTCAGCCGCTCGGTCGCCTGCTCGGCGGACTGCCCTCCGGAGAGGAAAACGATGCCGGGGATCGCGGACGGGACGGTTCGCCGCAGCACCCGCAGCGTCGCCGCCGCGACTTCGTCGGACCCCGCCTGGCGCGGGCACTCCTTTCCCGAAAGGACCATGTTCGGCTTGAGAAGCGTCCCCTCGGGAACGACCCGGTGCGCGAGGAGCCGGGCAAAGACGGCGGCAAGCACCGCGGTCGTCACCTCCTCGCACCGTTCGATCGGGTGCGGCCCGTCCATGAGGACCTCGGGCTCCACGATGGGCACGAGCCCCGCCTCCTGGCACAGGGCGGCGTATCGCGCCAGGGCATGGGCGTTCGCGTCGACCCCCGTCGCGGTGGGGATTCCGTCCCCGATCGCGATCACGGCGCGCCACTTCGCGAATCGGGCTCCCAGCCGACCGTATTCCGCCAGGCGGCCCCGCAGCCCGTCCAGCCCTTCCGTCACGGTCTCCCCGGGGAAGCCCGCGAGCGGCTTCGCTCCCGCGTCCACCTTGATCCCCGGAACGATTCCCTGCCGGGAGAGAACCTCGGGAAAGGGAGTCCCGTCAATGGCCTTCTGCCGGATCGTCTCGTCGTAGAGGATCACGCCGCCGATGAATTCGGAGATGCCGGGCGTCGTGAAGAGGATCTCCCGGTAAGCCCGCCGGTTCTCCTCCGTCGACGGAACGCCCACGGACTTGAACCGCTTCTCGATCGTGGGCGAGCTCTCGTCCGCCGCCAGGATCCCCTTCCCCGGATGAACGAGAGACCGGGCCGTCGATTCGAGGTCGCGTGCCGTCATCCGATGCCTCCTCCTTGCGTCCCGGAGCGGTCCCTGCAGGTTTGGATTCGGGAACGGGCCGATCCGTTGCGGAACCGCGCAAAGATCCCGGGCCGTCCCCGGCGCCGGGCGGTCACCCGCCGGCCTCGATGATTCCGATGTAGGGAAGCGCCCGGTCCCGGTCCCCGCAGTCGAGGCCGTATCCCACGACCCAGGCGTCCGGGATGTCGAATCCCAGGTAGTCGATCCGCACGTCCGCCTCGAGCCGGTCCGGCTTGCGCAGAAGCGCGCACGTCTTCAGGGAGGCCGGCCCGCGGGACCGCAGCAGGCCCAGGAGATACTGGAGCGTGTGCCCGGTATCGACGATGTCCTCGACGACAAGGACGTGCTTTCCCGCGATGTCGGTCCGCAGGTCCATGATGAGGCGGACGGCGCCCGGCACGGTCCCCGCCGTCCCGTAGGACGCCAGCGCGATGAAGTCGATGCGCCGGCGGATCTCGAGGCGGCGCGAGAGGTCCGCCAGGAAGATGTAGCAGCCGCGGAGGACGCCGACCAGCACGAGTTCGTCCACGCCCGCGTAATCCTCCGAAATCCGCCGGGCAAGCGCAGCGACCCGCGACAGGATCCGGGCTTCGGAAATCAGGACTGCCGGCCCGGTCGACGCCATCGGCACCTTCAGTTCTCCGCGAAAAGCGGGACGATCGCCTGCGCCTCCACGTCCACCAGCCCGAGGTCGGTGATCTTGAGCGCCGGGACGACCTCGAGCCCCAGGAAGGTCATCGTCATGAGCGGATCGCGCAGCGGGGACCCGAGGGACCCGGCGACGGCGGCGAGCGACCGGACGCCGTCCCGCACGCGCTCGACCGGCTCCCCGGACATGAGCCCGGCGATCGGCAGCCGCAGGAGGGCGAGGACCGCGTCCCCCCGGGCGGCCGCCTGGCCGCCTCCGGCCGCGGCCACGGCACGGGCCGCGGTCATCATCGACGCGTCGTCCGTCCCGATGACGATCAGGTTGTGGTGGTCGTGGGCCACGGTTCCGGCGATCGCTCCCTCCCTGAGCCCCATTCCCTTCACGAATCCGAGGCCGGCCCGCCCCGACGCGCGGTGCCGTTCGACGACCGCGATCTTCAGCAGGTCCCGGCCCGGATCGGCGACGGCGAAGCCGTCGCGGACGCACGGGGGAAGGATGAGGCAGCCGGTGTCGATCCGGTCGGGCACGACGCCGATGACGCGCATCCGCCTCCCCTCCGCCGGGACCCGGAGATCGGTTCGCGACCAGTCGACGCGGACGGTGTCCCGGACTTCCGGGTCCGGCTCCGCGCTCCCGGATTCCCACGCCGGTCCCGCCGGGGCGCCGTCCCGCGCCGCGAGGACCCCTCCAATGTACACGAACTCCGGGCGCACGTCGCCCAGGTCCCCGAACACGACGAGGTCGGCCCGTCGCCCCGGGGCGACGGCCCCCCGGTCCGACATCCGGAAATGCTCCGAGGGGTTGAGCGTCGCCATCCGGATGGCCGCGAGCGGGGGCACTCCGACCGCGACGGCGCGACGGACAAGGAAGTCGATCGATCCCTCCTCGAGCAGGTCCGCCGGCTGGCGATCGTCGGTGCAGAAACAGAGCCGGCGCTCCGTCTGCGGCGTCGCGAGCGGGACAAGCGCCGCCAGGTTCCGGGCCGCGCTCCCCTCGCGGATGAAGATCGTCATCCCCAGTCTCAGCTTCTCGCGCGCCTCTTCGGCCGAGGCGCACTCGTGGTCCGATCCGATCCCGGCGGCGACGTAGGCGTTGAGCTCCCGGCGGGTCAGGCCGGGCGCATGGCCGTCGACGGGCCGGCCGCGGGCGGCGACGATCGCGTCGAGTACCCGGGGGTCCCCCGAGACGACGCCCCGGAAGTCCATGACCTCTCCCAGGCCGAGCACGCGGCGGTCGGAGAAGAGCAGCGCGAAGTCCGCGGCCGGGACGGCCGCGCCGGACGTTGCCAGGCGGGTCGCCGGAACGCAGGACGGAACGTTGACGAGGAGCTGGAGGGGCGCCCGTTCCGCGTCCCGCAGCAGGAAGCGGATTCCGCCGATGCCCGCCACGTTGGCGATCTCGTGGGGGTCCGCGACGACCGTCGTCACGCCCCTGGGAACGACCGCGCGGGCGTATTCC
>JBLNEU010000177.1:0-4791 GCA_050263015.1 Deltaproteobacteria bacterium
CTCGGCCGCGGAGTTGAGGATGAACAGCGCGGCCTCGGCGTCTTCCATCCGGTAGAGCTCGACGACCGGAAATTCACGGCCGGAGAGCTTCGAGTACTCGGAGAATACGCGCTTGATGACCGCGTCGGCGCGCACCATCGCATCCGCCTGCTGCTTCTTGTTGTTGATGAGGTCGGGGTCGTTCATGTACGGCCCGATCGTCACCGGCACCTTCGGGTCCACCGACGTCACGGTCGGGACGAACGGCCCGAGCCACTCCTGGACGACCTTCGGGTCAGAGAAGATCTCGATGCGCCGCTTCTGGTGGGAGGTGAAGAAGCCGTCGAAGGCGACCATGATCGGCAGCCGCACGGCCATGTCCTCCGCGATCTTCGGAGCCAGGATGTTCATGTCGTAGACGGCCTGGGCGTCCGACGCCATCAGGATGATCCATCCCGTGTTCATGGCGAGCATGATGTCGCTGTGGTCGCCGCGGATGTCGAGCGGCCCCGACACCGCCCGGGTCACGATGTTGAACACCATCGGGAACCGCGTCCCCGACTGGACCGGGAGCTGCTCGAAGGCGAACAGGAGCCCGTTGGCCGAGGTCGCGTTGAAGACCCGGCCTCCCGCGGTCGTCGCGCCGAAGCAGATCCCCGCCGCCCCGTGCTCGCCGTCGCCCGGGATCATCCTGATGTCGTGCTCCCCTTCCGCCTTCATCGCGTCGAGGGTCTCCGCGATCTCGGTCGAGGGAGTGATGGGGTAGTATCCCATGATGTGGTAGTTGACGTGCTTGGCCGCCGTCGCCGCGATCTCGTTGCCGCTCTGGACGACAACTTCCTGCGCCGGCGTCGCGCCCGCTTTTTTCGCCGTCTCTGCCATCTCGATCTCCTTATGCCCCGCTTATTTCACGAATTTGTGCTTGACGGTGATCTTGTCCATGTCCTGCTCGGCCTCCTTGGCCGGGACCAGCGCCCCGAACTTGCAGATGTGGGTGCACCGAAGGCATCCCTTGCAGAACTGGTAGTCGATCCCGAGGAGGACCATCCCGTCCTTCCCCGTCTTGGGGTCCTTGCCCCTCTCCCAGACGAAGCAGTAGTCGGGGCAGGTGAGGTCGCACTCCCCGCACCGCGTGCACTTGTCCATGATGAACAGGGGGATCATCCCCGTGCGGCTCGTCGAGAGGTCCTTGAACCGCGAGTTGCCGACGGCGTAGATCGTGCCGCCGATCGGCGCGTTCTCGTAGCCGAGCTTCGGGATTTCCCGCCGGAACGGGGTCGCCGGGTACTTCCCGTCCACCTTGAAGTCCACGAACTTGACCTCGTCGTACCCGCGCTTGAGGGCCTCGAGGTTCCCTTTCATCAGCGCCGGGTACTTCTTCCCGAACGCCTCCTGGATCGCGTGCTCGAGCGCCTTCCAGTCGAAGAAGCCGGCTGCCTTCGCGACCGCTCCCATCATGACCATGTTGACGCGGGAGCCGGTGGCCATGGCGATCTCCATCGCGTCGACCGTGCCGACCTTCCCGCCCTCGAGCTTGAGGAAGTCCCGCGCCCCGGCGGGGTCCTTGCGCGTGTTGAGGATGACGGTCGTCTTCCCGGGCACCACGCCCGCGGTCACGGGAACCGACTTGGCGAGCGCCTCGTGGAAGATGGCGAGGACGTGCGGCTCCTCGACCGGGCTGTTGACGCGGATCTTCTGGTCCGCCTCGCATAGCCGGACGAACGCCTTGACCGGCGTCCCCTTCTTCTCGGACCCGTAGGACGCGAACCCCGCGCCGTTGAGCCCCATCCCCAGGATGCCGGCCTCCGTGAGGATCTTGCCCGCGACGTTGGCGCCGAGGCCCCCGATGCTCTCCATCCGGATCTCGAAGAAACCGAGGGCGTTCTTGGTCGGCAGCTTGACCGCCGTCTTGCTCTGGCTCATCGTCTTTGCCCCTCTCTATAAATAAGGAAATCCACCGTGCCCGGCGAATTGCCCGGCAGAATGACACTCCGAACGGGGGGATGTCAATACGCCCTAGCGGATGTCCCGGCGTCCCTTGATCGCCCGGCCGACGGTGATCTCGTCGGCATACTCGAGGTCGGCTCCCACGGGCATGCCGTAGGCGATGCGGGTGACGCGGACGTTCGGTGTCTTGATGGCGCCGGCCAGGTAGGATGCGGTTGCTTCCCCTTCGGCCGTCAGGTTCGTGGCGAGAACGACTTCCCCGACCCCTCCCCGCGAAACCCTGTCGAGCAACTCCCGGATGTGGAGATCTTCCGGCATGACGCCGTCAATCGGGGAAATCGCCCCCCCCAGGACGTGATACCTTCCCCGGAATTCGCCGCTCTTCTCGATCGGGACCAGGTCGGTCGGACTTTCCACGACGCAGATGATGTCATCGCGGCGGGACGGATCCGAGCAGAGCGTGCACGGGTCCTGGTCCGCGATATTGAAGCATTCCGAGCATCTTACCACGGCATCCGCGATCCCGGCAATAGCTTCCCCGAGCTCCTTCACGGACGGCGCCGGCATCTTGAGCATGTGGAGCGCCAGCCGCGTCGCCGTCTTCTCCCCGATCCCGGGGAGCCGGCCCAGGAGCGCGATCAGGCGCCGCAGCGGCTTGGGGTACGACATCGCCTCAGGACAGCCCCGGGAGGTTCATCCCCCCCGTGACCTTCCCGATCTCCTCCGCCATCATCTTCCGTGAGCGGGCGACCGCCTCGTTGACCGCGCCGCGGACGAGGTCCTGGAGGAGTTCCACGTCGTCCGGGGAGACGACCTCCTTCTCGATGCGGACCGAGACGATCTCCTGGCGGCCGTTCATCACCACCGTGACCATCCCCCCGCCCGCCGTCGCCTCGACCGTCCGGCCGCCGAGTTCCTCCTGGAGTTTCGCCATCCGTTCCTGCATCTGCTGCGCCTGCCGGAGCAGGTCATGGAATTCCTTCATCAGTCCTCCTCCTCGGCGGCAGCGCCCTCGCCTTCCGCCGCCTCCTCGGCTTCCGCCCCCTCCGGGACGTGCCGCGCGGGAGCGGCGGCCGGCGTCTTCACCTCGACGACCGTCGCCCCGTCGAACTCCCGGAGGATCTCCGCAAGGAGCGGATCGTCGAGGGCCGGCCTTGCCGTTCGCTCCTGCGCCCGGGGCGCGGGGCCGGCCTCACGGCTTTTTTTTTCCTCGGAAACGGCGAGCGTGACCGCGAGCTTTCTCCCCGCCGCCTCCTCGACCGCCTGGAGGAGGACGGGCCACTTGTCGTCCTCCCGGAGCCGGTCCAGCTGCATCTGGTGCGGACACGTGACGACGAGCGCGTCCCCTTCGAGCCGTCCTTTCATCTGGTGGAGGAGGCCGAGGAGGAGAGGCTTCTTCTTCCGCTCCACGATTCTGCGGATCGCCTCCCAGAGCTCCCCTGCGCGGGGCGCCGCGGGCGGGGGCGCGGGCGGCCGGGCGGCGAACGTCGTCTGGGGCCTGGCCGGGCCCTCCGGCTCGCGGGGGCGCGCCGCGGGAGCGGGCCTCGCCGCCGGCGGCGCCTCGGTTCCGGGCGCCTCCGCCGCGGAGAGCGCTTCGACGGACAGGAGCGCGGGAGCGTTCACGAGGCGAAGGAGAAGGAGCTCGAATCCCAGGCGGGGAAACTCCGTTCCGAGCACGTCCTTTTCGGAACGGAAGGCGACGTCCAGGAGGAACATCCACTCCTCCCGGGTTCTCGCGTCGCAGAGCGTCTTCATGCGGGCGAGCGACGAGGGCGCGTGGCGGAAGAGGAGGTCGTCCCGGCCGGTGAATTTCCAGACCGACGCGTCCCGGAGAACGTCGACGAGGGAGAGGAAGAGGAACTTGAGGTCCGCCCCGCGGGACAGCAGCTCCGTGAACGTCCGGATCGCCGCCTCGGCACCGCCCGAAACGACCGCGGTCGCAAGATCGATCGCCGCCTCGATGCCCACGAGGCCGAGCGCTTCCTCGACGAGTGCGGCCGTGATCCGGCCGTCGCCCGACACTGCGGCCTGCTCGAGGATCGACTGGCCGTCCCGCATCGACCCGAAGGCGTACCGCGCCACCAGGCGCAGCGCGTCCTCCTCGAAGGCGATCTTCTCCGCGTCCGCCATCTCCCGGAGGCGCGCGAAGATCTCCTCCTCCGTCAGCATCCGGAAGTCGAACCGCTGGACCCGCGACAGGATCGTGTCGGGGATGCGGTTGGGCTCCGTGGTCGCGAAGATGAACACGACGTGGGAGGGCGGCTCCTCGAGGATCTTCAGGAGGCCGTTGAACGCCTGCTTGGAGAGCATGTGGACTTCGTCGATGATGTAGATCTTGTACCGCAGGCGCGCCGGGGCGTAGGCGGCGTTCTCGCGCAGTCGCCGGACGTCGTCGATCCCGGTGTTCGACGCCCCGTCGATCTCCTGGACGTCCGTGCTCGATCCCGCGAGCATCTCGCCGCAGGCCGGGCAGGCCAGGCACGGCGTCGCGGTGGGTCCCTTCTCGCAGTTGAGGGCCCTGGCGAGGATGCGCGCGAAGGTGGTCTTCCCGATCCCGCGCGTCCCCGTGAAGAGGTAGGCGTGGTGGACCTTCCCCTGGGAGATGGCGTTGGCGAGCGCGCGGGTGACGTGCCCCTGCCCGACGACCTCCCCGAACGTCTTCGGGCGCCATTTCCGTGACAGCGCCTCGTAGGCCATCGTCTCTTTCGATCCTCCCGTCCGGGCCGACTCGCCGGCTGCTGCGCCGTGCGCCCCGGGGGTCCGCCGGCGGCCAGGGGAACCGCCGGCACACGGAGCCGTGCGGCTACCGCTGCTTCCTTCCGGACCTGACGGAGTTTGGCGCCTTCCGTTGCGGAGGGCCTGGCC
>JBLNEU010000178.1:0-4493 GCA_050263015.1 Deltaproteobacteria bacterium
GGCCTCGCGAAGATGGAGCAGGTGAACCGGAAGAAGGCGGCGCGGCTCTACGGCGTCATCGACAAGAATCCCCAGTTCTTCCGGTCGCCGGTGGAAAAGGAGAGCCGTTCGGTCATGAACGTCGTCTTCAGGCTCCCGAGCGAGGAGAAGGAGGCCAAATTCATCGCCGAGGCCAAGAAGCGCGGCATGGTGGGGCTGAAAGGTCACCGGTCGGTCGGCGGCATCCGCGTCTCCATGTACAACGCGGCTTCCTACGAGTGGGTCGACGCGCTCGCCGGCTTCATGGAGGAATACGCCCTGGTGAAGTGAGCGGCCGCGACTTCCGCCGTCAAAGGCCAAACAGGGCCCTTCGGCCGCCCGGTCGAAGGGCCTCTTTTTTCTCACCGCGGACGAAAAGGGAGGGGCGGTTAAATGCCGTTTTCTGAACAATATTGCGAAGAACGGCAGGGGGATGTTTGACATTAATTTTGCCAAATATGGTAAATATATTGGAACTATATCAAACTAAATATCATCCGAAACATTAATATGATCCTGCGGTAAGACTTGACGCGGGTACCGGGCAGGCCGGAAAATACTAGGGTCGAGATCCGCTCCTACCCCCGTCAGGGGATTCGCGGAATGCTCGTCATTCATCCAACTGTCATCCGGATCCGTCGCCATCGGAGAACCGCCATGCGGGAGCGGAACGGCACCCGATACATCATCAAGGTATTCGAAGCCCAGTGGGATCATCTCCACGACGAGACCGTCAAGCCGTTCTTCGAGCAGCTCAAGCGGGACGCCGACGAGACGTACTCGCGTCGCAACGGCGTGCGGAAGGACAGGCCCGGACACGACGCCCTGTTCAGCTACGTCGTCTTCCAGAACGCGGAGGGATTGAAGGACGCCCTGTACCATTACGATCAGGGCGCCGACAACCGCAAGAAGATCGCCTATTTCGCATGCCACGGGAAACGGGGCTTGATCAGCGCGGTCCAGGACATCAGCCGGCGGAAGCTCAAGAACATCCTGGCGCCGCTGACGAGCTACGACGGACTTTATTTCGGCGCCTGCGACTTCGTCAACCGGAAGACCGCCGAGGTGCTGCTCGGAGGGTCGCAATACCTCAAGTGGGTCGCCGGTTACGAAAGCTGGACCCCCTGGCTCGAGGGGATGCTGTGCGACCTGATGTTTTTCCGGACGCTCCTGAGCGGACGGTTCGTCAGGCCGAAGACGAACGCGCGGTTTGAGCCGGTCACCAGGCCGGAGGAAGCGGCGCTCGGCATGTACGGAAATTTCCCGCCCGCGCGCGATCTGCGCTTCTCGCTTTACTACAGGAAACCGGACCGGATCTGCTCGACCCTCGACGAGTTCCGGGGCGATCCGTCCTGAGCCGCGGGGGATTTCGAAAGGACAGGAGATCGCGCCCATGAGCACGGACGCAAATCCCGCCGCGGCCGCAGGCCATCGCTGGAAATTCTTTCGGGCCGGGGGCTTCGACCAGGCGAGACTCGAAACGGGCGCCGACCTCGCGGCGCTCGAAACGCTGGACCAGAAGCTCTGGGTGGCGCTTTCCTGTCCCGTCGCGGGGATTTCGTTCGATGCGCGGACGCTCGCGTTCGCCGATACGGACGCGGACGGCCACATCCGCGCGCCCGAGATCCTCGCCGGGGTGCGGTGGGCGCTCAGCGTGCTCAAGGATCCGGACCTGCTCGTCAGGCGCCAGGACCGGATCCCGGTTTCCGCCATCCGGGAGGATACGGACGAAGGAAGGGCGGTCCTTGCCGGCGCGAAGCTCGTCCTCTCCGTCCTCGGGAATTCCGGGTCGCCGGACATCGTCCTCGACGACGTGAGCGACACTGCGGCGATATTCTCCCAGGCCCGGTTCAACGGGGACGGGATCGTCCCGGCCGGGGCGGCCGGGGACCCTGCGCTGGGAACCGTGGTCGACGACATCATCGCCTGCCTCGGCTCGGACGTCGACCGCAGCGGGGCGCCCGGAGTGACCGCCGACCGGATCGAGCGGTTCTACGCGGAGGCGCGGGCCCTCGTCGACTGGCGGGCGGCGGGGGAGAAGCCCGAGGTTCTCCCGTTCCGCGCGGACACGGGCGCGCACTTCGAGCTTTTCAGCGCGCTCAAGCCCAGGATCGAGGATTACTTCCGCCGGTGCCGTCTCGCCGCGTACGACGGGCGCGCGGCAGCGCTCCTGTCGCCGTCCGACGCCGATTACCAGAGGCTGGCCGCGGAGGACCTGAGCGGGACGACGGAATCGTTTGCCCGGTTTCCCCTCGCCGTTCCCGGGTCCGGAAAGCCGCTGCCCCTGACGGAGGGGCTCAACCCCGCCTTCTCCGACGCGGTGCGGCGGTTCGGCAAGTCCGTCGTGTCGGCGATCCTCGGCGACGCCGAGACGCTGTCGGACGAGGGATGGCGGACCGTCTGCGCCCGGTTCGGGCCGTACGAGGCGTGGCTTGCCGCCAAGCCCGCGACGGCTCTCGAAAAGCTCGACGGGGCGCGGGTCTCGGCGATCCTCGCGGCGGACGGGCGGCGGGCGCTGCTCGACCTCGTGGAGCGGGACAAGGCGGTCGAGCCGGAGGTGAACGCGATCGCGTCGGTGGAGAAGCTCCTCCGGTACTGCCGGCACCTGCACCTGCTCGTCAACAACTTCGTCTCGTTCAGGGATTTCTACACGCGGAAGGGGAAGGCGACGTTCCAGGCGGGGACCCTGTACCTCGACGGGCGCAGCTGCGACCTCTGCGTGACCGTCGACGACGTGACGCGACACGCGGCGATCGCGTCGCTGAGCCGGGTCTACCTCGTGTACTGCGACTGCGTGCGCCGCGGAGGCGGCGAGAAGATGACGATCGCCGCCGGGTTCACGGCGGGAGATTCCGACCAGCTGATGGTCGGGCGCAACGGCGTCTTCTACGACCGGGAAGGGAGGGACTGGGATGCGACGATCGTCCGCATCGTCGAGCATCCGATCAGCATCAGGCAGGCGTTCTTCGGCCCCTACAAGCGGCTCGCCCGGCTGATCGGGGAGCAGTTCCGGAAGATCTCCGCGGCGCGGGCGCAGGCGGCCGACCAGAGGGCCGCGATGACGGCGATCGCGGGCGCGGAGCGCGCGGCCGCCGGCAAGGCCCCGGTTCCGCCGCCGGCGCCGTTCGACGTGGCCAGGTTCGCCGGCATCTTCGCCGCCATCGGGCTGGCGATCGGAGCCATCGGCACGGCGCTTGCGGCCGCCGTCACGGGACTTTTCCGGCTCGCCTGGTGGCAGATCCCGCTTCTCCTCGCGGGAATCGTGCTCGCCATCTCCCTCCCGGCGGTGGTCCTGGCGTGGCTCAAGCTGAGGGCGCGCAACCTCGGCCCCATCCTCGACGCGAACGGCTGGGCGGTCAATGCCCGCGCGAAGATCAACATCCCGTTCGGGGCGTCCCTCACCGCGGCCGCGAAGCTGCCCGAGGGGTCCGAGCGGTCCCTCACCGACCCGTTCGCCGAAAAGAAGACGCCCTGGGGGCTGTACCTGCTTCTCCTGGCGCTGGCCGCCGTGCTGCTGTACGCCTGGCGCGCGGGTTATCTCGCCGCCTGGTTCGGCCAGTGAGATAATGGGGGGCATGGACGACGCGACGACACGGATCCCGGCATGTCCCGACGCGGCGAACGGCCTGCCCGAGGAAGATGCGCTCGTCTGCCTCGTGCTGCTTCTGGAGGGGCTGATGCGCGTCTGCCCGGACCGGGAGTCGTGGGCCCTCGGTGAATCCCTGACGGGACGCTGGCTCGAATCGTCCTACCGGCTGCCCCGGATGCGCTTCAAGCACCTGCTCCGGCGCTCCATCGAACACGCGGAGAACGTCAGGACGTCCCTGTGCGCCGACGAGGTGGGGGCGAGCTTCACGGACGACCCCGAGAGCATGGTCACCGTCCTGTCGGCGGACGCGGCCCGCGCCGAGTTCGCCCCGCACGTCAGGGACGCGCTCGTCTGCTGCGTTTTCCACCTCGAGGTGCTCGCGGAGAACGTCATCCTCTCCGAGGAATCGTGGGCCCTCGCCCGGCTCAACGCGGCGAAGATGGCTCCCCGGTACGGGATTCCCAGGGACCGGTTCCGCCTCCTGCTCGACGGGGCGATGGGAACCATCGGACGCCTCCGCGAATCCAACCCGTTTTCCGCGATGTACTGAAGGCGCCCGGCCGGTTGCAGACGCTTCCGATCGACTCCCTTCTGCCGGAAATCGTCGATGTCCTCCGGCGCGAGGGGGCCGTCGTCGTCGAGGCGCCGCCGGGGGCCGGAAAGACCACGCGCGTTCCCCGCGCGATCCTGGAGGCGCACCTGGCGGGGGACGGCGAGGTGCTCGTGCTCGAGCCGCGGCGGATCGCGGCGCGGATGGCTGCGCGCCGCGTGGCGGAGGAGATCGTGGACCGGGTCGGAGGGATCGTCGGCTACCAGGTGCGCTTCGAGGACGCGACGGGGCCGGGCACGCGGCTGCGGTACGTCACCGAGGGGCTGTTCACGCGCC
>JBLNEU010000179.1:0-4426 GCA_050263015.1 Deltaproteobacteria bacterium
CGACACCGCCCAGCTCACGCCGCTGGTCAAGATGTACACTCTCGGGCACGACTTCGTGCCGCCCGGCATCCACGCGGGCGGGCTGCGCTACCACGGCGACTCTCCCCTCGTCAGCCAGCTCTGCCACGAGGGGCTGATCGAGGCCCAGGCGTTCCACCAGACGGCGATCTTCGAGAGCGCCCTGACCTTTGCGCGCTCCGAGGGACTGCTTCCGGCTCCGGAATCGGCGCATGCCATCCACGCGGCGATCGGGGAGGCGAAGAAGTCCGACGCGGAAGGGAGGACCCGGACGATCCTGTTCAACTTGAGCGGGCACGGATTCTTCGACCTCGCCGCGTACGACGACTACAAGGCGGGACGGCTTTCCGACTACGAACACCCGGATGCGACGATCCGGGAGGCCCTGAACCGGCTGCCGAAGGTGGAATGAAAGGTCCGTGAGCCGGTCCGGGCCGATGTTCCTCATCAAGGTCTGCGGCGTCACGAGCGCCGCGGACGCCGGGCTGGCCGCGGAGTCGGGAGCCGACGCCGTGGGCGTCAACTTCTTCCGGGGGTCCCGCCGCCACGTTTCGCCGGAGGCGGCCGGGGCGATCGTCCGGGCGGTGCGGGAGGGCGGGGCGACCCCGGTCGGGGTCTTCGTCGACGAGCGTCCGGAGGTCATCGGAGCCGTCTGCCGGGACCTCGGGATCGACGTGGTGCAGCTATCGGGGAACGAGCCGCCCGACGAGGCGGCGCGGCTTCCGTTCCGGCGAATCAAGGCGTTCCGCGTGGCGCGAGGGATCGACGCCGAGGCGCTCGACCTCTATCCGTGCGAGGCGCTCCTGCTGGACGCCGGCGGCCCCGGGGAATTCGGGGGGACGGGGCGGACCCTGGACTGGGCCGGCATCGCGGGCTCCCGCCTGCGCAAGCCGTGGCTTCTCGCGGGGGGACTGACCCCGGAAAACGTCCGGACGGCGATCCGGCTCGCGCGTCCGGGCGGCGTGGATGTGGCATCGGGCGTGGAGGACGAGCCGGGACGCAAGAACGCGGCAAAGATAAGGCTTTTCATCAAGAATGCATTGGAAGGTTTCGATATTGAAAGAAATTAGTAAACGGCGGGGACCGGATCGCGCGGGCCATTTCGGTCCTTTCGGCGGCCGGTACGTGTCCGAGACGCTCATGACCGCGCTCGCGGAGCTGGAGGCGGGATATCGCGCGGCGCGCGCCGACCGCCGGTTCCGCGACGAGCTCTTCGCCCTCCTGCGCGACTACGCCGGACGCCCGACCCCGCTCTATTTCGCCGGGCGGCTGACCGAGAGGGCCGGGGGGGCAAGGATCTATCTCAAGCGCGAGGACCTCGCCCACACCGGTTCCCACAAGATCAACAACACCCTGGGGCAGGGCCTGCTCGCGCGCCGGATGGGGAAGCGCCGCGTCATCGCGGAAACGGGGGCGGGCCAGCACGGGGTGGCCGCCGCGACCGTCTGCGCGAAGATGGACCTGTCGTGCGACGTCTACATGGGCGCCGAGGACGTCCGGCGACAGGAGCTGAACGTGTTCCGGATGCGGCTTCTCGGCGGCCGGGTGATCCCGGTCGAATCCGGGAGCCGGACGCTCAAGGACGCGATGAACGAGGCGCTCCGGGACTGGGTCACCAACGTCCGCACGACCTACTACCTCATCGGGTCGACGGCCGGGCCCCACCCGTACCCCGCGATGGTCCGGGACTTCCAGTCCGTCATCGGCAAGGAGTGCCTCCGGCAGTTCCGCGCGGCGACCGGGGGGCTTCCCGCCGCGGTCGTCGCGTGCGTCGGCGGCGGAAGCAACGCGATGGGGATCTTCACGCCGTTCATCGCCAAGCGGTCGGTGGCGCTCTACGGCGTCGAGGCGGCCGGGCACGGACTCTCGACCGGACGGCACGGCGCGACGCTGTGCAAAGGGCGGATCGGAGTCCTCCACGGGAGCAAGTCGTTCGTCCTCCAGGATCGCGACGGCCAGATCCTGGAAGCCCATTCCATCTCCGCGGGACTCGACTATCCCGGGGTGGGGCCCGAACACGCGTGGCTCAAGGCGGTGGGAAGAGCGTCTTACGTCTCGGTCACCGACGAGCAGGCGCTCGAGGCATTCGACCTTCTCGCGCGTTGCGAGGGGATCATGCCGGCTCTCGAGTCGTCGCACGCCCTGGCGTTCGGCTGCCGGCTTGCGCGCCGCGTCGGGAGTTCGGCATCGCTCGTCATCAACGTCTCGGGACGCGGAGACAAGGACATCACGATCCTGGCGCAGGAAAAAGGAGCAGCCGGTGTCGCGGATCGATGACGCCTTCCTCTCGCTGAAGAGGGCCGGGAAGGGCGGCCTCGTCGTCTACCTGACGGCCGGAGACCCGACGGCGGGGGACTCGCTGTCGTACCTCCGGGCCGCCGCGGACGGGGGAGCCGACATCCTCGAGGTGGGAATCCCGTTTTCGGACCCGACGGCCGACGGCCCCACGATCCAGGCGGCGTCGCGGCGCGCCATCGCCGGCGGGATGACGGTGGTCCGCGCCCTCGCGCTCGTGTCCTCGTTGCGCAGAACGCACGGGACGCCGGTCGTCCTGTTCGGGTATTACAATCCGTTCCTGACGTACGGCGTCCCGGCGCTGTGCCGCGACGCCCGGGACGCGGGCGCCGACGGGTTCCTCGTCGTCGACCTCCCGCCGGAAGAGTCCCGCGAGATGCGGCCGGCCGTCCGCCGGGCCGGGATGGACTGGATCCCGCTCGGAACCCCGACGAGCGGCGAGGGGCGGATCCGCCGCGCCGCCGAGGCGGGATCGGGATTCCTCTACCTCGTCTCGGTCACCGGCATCACGGGGGTCCGGAGCGCGCTTCCGCCCGGGCTGGCCGCATGGACGCGCGCCGTGCGGGCGCAAACGCGGCTTCCCGTGGCCGTCGGTTTCGGCATTTCGAATCCGGCGATGGCGCGGGAGACGACCCGTTTCGCCGACGCCGCGGTCGTCGGGAGCGCCTGCGTGCGCGTGGTCGAGCGGTGGGGAGCGTCCCGGAAGGGCCCCGGCGAGCTCCGGCGTTTCGTGCACTCCCTGAAACGGGCGACGAGGTGAAACGGCGATGGCGATAAGACTGTTCCGCAGGAAGGAAGACGGCGAGAAGAAGATCAAGATCCCCGAGGGGATGTGGATCAAGTGCGATGCCTGCCTCGAGATCATCTACAAGCCCGAGGTCGAGCGGAACCTGTCCGTCTGCCCGAAATGCAACTACCATTTCCGCATCCCCGCGCTGGAGCGCATCAAGTCCGTCGCGGACGACGGGACGTTCCAGGAGTTCGGCGAGGACGTCGAATCCGTGGACATGCTCGGCTTCACCGACACCAAGAAGTACACGGACCGCCTCAAGGAGGCCCGCAAGAAGACCTCCCGGAAGGAGGCGGTCATCACGGGCACGGCGAAGATCAACGGGATCGACGTCGTCCTGACGGTCCTCGACTTCGAGTTCCTGGGCGGCTCCATGGGGTGCGCCGTCGGCGAGAAGGTCACGGCGGCGGCCGAGGCCGCGCTGGCGCAGTCGCGCCCTCTTCTCATATTCAGCGCCTCCGGCGGCGCGCGGATGCAGGAAGGGACGCTCTCGCTGATGCAGATGGCCAAGACGAGCGCGGCCCTGGCGCGGCTCTCCGACGCGCGCATTCCCTTCATCAGCGTCATGACCGACCCGACGACCGGCGGGGTGGCGGCCAGCTTCGCCATGCTCGGGGACATCATCATCTCGGAGCCGGGGGCGCTGATCGGCTTCGCCGGGCCGCGCGTCATCGAGCAGACCATCAAGCAGAAGCTCCCGGAAGGGTTCCAGAGGGCGGAGTTCCTCATCGAGCACGGAATGGTCGACATGATCGTCGAGCGGACCAAGCTCAAGGGCACGCTGACGCAGATCCTCCGATTCCTTCCCGCGCCGACCGGAAAATGAGAGGGTCGGGCGGGGCGGCGGAGCGGATCCGCCCGGGGCTCGAGAGGATCCTCCTGGCGCTCGACGTCTCAGGCCACCCGGAACGGTCGTTTCGCACCGTCCACGTGGCGGGGACGAACGGCAAGGGGTCGACCGCCTGCTTCGCCGAGGCGATCCTCCGGCGCCTTCTCCCCGGTCCCGTCGGTCTCTACACGTCGCCGCATCTCGTCTCTCCGGCGGAGCGGATCCGCGTTTCCGGCGCCCGGATTCCGGAGACCGCGCTGGCCCGGGCGCTCGCGCGCGCGTCGGCCGTGTCCCGGTCCGTGTCGGCCGCGACCGGCGAGCCGCTGTCGTGGTTCGAGGAGATGACGTGGGCGGCGTGCGACTGGTTCCGGCGCAGGGGCGTTTCCCTCGCGGTCATGGAGACGGGACTCGGAGGGCGCTGGGACGCCACCACCGCGTGCCCGGCCGAGGTCGCCGTGATCACGAACGTCGGAATCGACCACACGGAGTGGCTC
>JBLNEU010000180.1:0-9347 GCA_050263015.1 Deltaproteobacteria bacterium
TGACCGGATGGAACGGTTTCTCGCCGCCGTCGGCGGGCTCTCGCCCGAAGGCCGGATCCCGGTGCGGCTTTCCCACCCGCGGCTCATGAAAGGAAGCAGGGACGACATCCCCCTGGAGGACGGGGACGTCCTGACCGTTCCCCCGAACCCGGGCACGGTCGCCCTGGCCGGCGCGGTCAGGTCGCCGGGCGCGTTTCCGGCCCGGGAAGATGCCGGGTACCGCGATTACGTCCGCGGGGCGGGCGGCGCGGCCCGGGACGCGGACGTCAAAAAAGCGTGGCTTCTCGCGGCGGACGGGACCGCCGTCCCGCTCACCCGGCCGTTCGTGGCCTGGAATCCCGTCGATGCCCGCTGGGAGTTCACAGCCTTCCGCCCGGAGCCGGCGCCGGTGGGGGCCGGCGACACGGTCGTCGTGCCGAGGAAAGCGACCGGGATCGCATGGCTCAACGGAATCCACGACATCGACGCGCTCCTTGTCCGGATCGCGGTCATCGCGGGCGAGGCGATCGTCCCGTGACGGCGCGCTTCCTCGTCCCCCTGGCGGCGCTCGTGATCGCCGTGTCCGCCGCACCGCCTCCCGCCGCTGCCGGGGACGCTCCCTTCGTATTGCCGTCCAACTTCGGCCTGACCGGCCTTCTCGACACCCCCACGGCGCGCGTGATGCCCGCGGACAGCTTCCGCGCGGGGGCGACGCGGATCGATCCGTACCGGTACTATTTCATCGGCGTCAGCCCGTTCGGCCGGCTGGAGGTCGTCGGACGACTGACGGAAGTCTCCGGCGTTCCCGCGTTCACGGGCCTCTCGACATCCTCGTACGGGGATTTCAAGGACAAGGCCGTCGATATCAAGCTCCAGGTCGTAAGGGAGGGAAAATATTCCCCGGCCGTCGCCTTGATCGTGATGGACCCGCACGGGACGCGGATCTACCCCGCCCAGGTGCTCGTTGCGAACAAGCAGATCTTCCCCTTCGACTTCACCGTGGGGCTCGGCAATGGACGGTACGGGAAGAGGCCGCTTCCGGCGTCCGGGGAAGATTTCCGCGCGGAGATGTTCACCGATCCGGAGGGGTGGTGGCGGGACGCGCAGCCGTTCGGCGGGATCGAATTCGCCCCGACCGGGACGCTGTCGATCGTCGCCGAGTACAGCCCGGTCCGCTACCACGTCCAGGAGCGCGACCCGGCGCGGGAGAGATATTTCCGCGACCCCGTCCCGTCGAAGGTCAACGTGGGACTCCGGTGGAAACCGGTCCGGTGGGCCGAGATCGACGCAAGCTGGCAGCGCGGGAGGGAGGTCGGCGTCGGAATCTCGACCACCTTCGATGTCGGGAAACCGTTCGTCCCGATCTACGACTCGCCCTGGCGGGAGAAGCCGGCGGACCGAAGCCGCCCGCTCGAGGGCCGGATCGCCGCGGCGCTCGGCGACTCGGGCTTCAGCGACATCGGCGTCGCGAGCGACGACTTCACCCTTCGCGTCGAGGCGCAGAACGACAGGTACTGCTTTACGCCCCGCGCCGTCGAGGAGGTCCTGTCTGTCCTGGCGCAGACGGGGACGGGCAACGCCGATTACGTGCGCATCGTCGTCAAGGAGAACGGCATCCCGCTGGCCGAATTCGTGACGACGCGGGCGGCGATCGACGACTTCGCCGCGCGGGCCGCCTCCCTCCCCGGCCTTTTCCGGGTCTCCGCCTTCCGGACGGACGAGAGCGAGACCGTCGTGAAGGACACGGTCCGCAGGAAGCGGTTCACGTACGGGGTCAAGCCGTCCCTCGATACGTTCCTCAACGACCCGCAGCGTTTCTTCTCCTACCGGGCGGGAGTGACCGGCTGGCTCCACGCTTCCCCCTGGCGGGGCGGGACCGCCGTCGCCGGGGTCGAGGCGTACCCCGTCAACAACGTCGGCACCCTGAACGCGCCGCTCTCGATTCCCGTGCGCAGCGACGTCGCGCTCTACAGGAAGGAAGGTGCGGCGCTCTCCCGGCTCTTCTTCGAGCAGATCGAAAAGCGGGACCGGGGCGTGCACGGGCGGCTTGCGGCGGGTTATCTCGAGGTGATGTACGCGGGGATCGATGCCGAGGCGGCCGTTCCCCTGTGGAACGGGAGGATCTTCCTCGGCGCCTCCGGAAGCTTCGCGCGCAAACGCGAACCGGATTCGCCATTCCGGCTCGCGGACGCGGAATACCACACGGCGTTCCTCGACGCCCGGCTCAACATCGTGGAATGGGATATCCAGGCGGACGTCAAGGCCGGCCGGTTCCTGGCCGGGGACAAGGGGGCGAGCCTCTCCCTGTCGAAATTCTTCAACGGCTTCGTCATGTCCGCCTGGTACACCGTCACCGACACCTCGGTCTTCAGCGACCCGTTCAACCGGGGATACCGCGACAAGGGGATCTCCCTTTCGATCCCGCTGCGGATGTTCATCGGCAGGGACTCGAAGACGGTCTACCGTTACCGGTTGAGCCCCTGGACGCGGGATGCCGGGCAGGACCTCGACCGGGAGCGGCCGCTCTTCGACGTCATCGGGCGGAACACCCCGCTTCACCTTGACAGGGACCGGAGGGCATTATACCTTCGGGAGTAATCCTGCGATCGCGAGCGAATATCGCCATGGTTCGCCCGGTTCGAAAATCCTTAGTCGCCGCGCTGACCTGCGCCGTCCTCCTGTTCGCCCAAGGGTGGATCGGGACGGCCTTCGCCGCGGATTGGCCGACATGGCCGCGGCCGCCGGCCACACCGATGGAGAACCCACCCAAACCGCCGGCGACCCAGGCACCCGCCACCCAGGCGCCCGCGACCCAGGCCCCCGCAGCGGCATCGCAGGCCCCGCCAACCGCGCCGCAAGCCCAACCCGCGCTGGAGGCCGCGCCGCCCGCGAGCGAAGCTGCGGCGAAGGAAGGCGAGGAGCGCGGGAAGAAGGCGGCCGGGTGGATCAAGTCCGGGACGGTCGCCAAGGCGGCGCTTGTCGCCGCGGGGATCGTCGGCATCGCGATCGCCATCGGCAGCGGTTCGTCCTCGTCCAACCATTGATCCGCGCGGCGCGGATCCGGTTGCCCGAACGCCCCTTCTCTCTCTTTCCTCTCGCGCTCGCACTCCTCCTGATTCTCGCGGCTTCCTGCACGCGATCCACACGCCCCGTCGACATGGCGGCGATCAACCGCGCCGTCTCCGCCGCCGAGGCGATGTTCCAGGCGATGAAGGCGCGCGACTACCGCGGCATCTGGGAAGGCCTGACGTCGAGATCGCGGGAGACGGTGGCGGACGAGACGCTCAAGGCGCTCGCGAAGGAGGGGAAGGACAAGACCGGCCGCGAAGGGCTGCTGGCCGACTTTCGCGACGGCGGACCCGTCGCAAGGAGCTACTGGGACTCCTTTCTCACGCACTTCAACCCGGACCTGGCGCTCGTGGAGAGCCGGTGGGAGGCAGCAGGTACCGGACCGGGCCGGGTGCTGATCCTCATCACCCACAAGACGTCCGACCGGCCTGCCGCGTTGGAGATGCTCGAGGAAGACGGCGCGTGGAAGTTCGGGCTCGTGGAGGCGTTCCGGGGACGACGGGAATAGCGCCCGGGAAAGTTCAGGAACGTCCCTGGACTTTTCAAGGGGTCGACGACGAGGTGACCTGATACCCGACCGTGATGAAAGCGGAGAAGTCGGTCCGGTCCGCGCCGGGGACGCCGCCCCGGCTGATCACCCGGTCCATCGAGGCGCGCGCCTCGGCGCGCCACCCGTCCGTCACCCAACCGGAAAGGCCGGCGCCGAAGATGTCGTGGCGCTCGCCGTCGAGCGCTCCGCCGTCGTGGAGGACCCTGTCGTACGAGACTTCCGCGAACGAGGACGGGCGCACGAAATACCGGGAGACGAACGACAGTTCGCGCGAGTACGGCCCCATCGCGTGGCCGAGCAGGTCTCCGCGGTACCGGTGGGGATAGTTGGCCGAGCCGTACCACTCGATCCGGCGGGCCCCCCGGCTGTACGTATCGGCATATTCGGCGCGCAGGTCGAGCCGGGAGATCCCGAGGACTCTCGGGAGAAAGACGCCTACCTGGTTCGCCCACTCGCTCACCCTGGTGTGTTCGCCTGCCGGCGACCAGTAAAGCCGGACGGGCTGGGTCCTGAACGGGAGGGTCATGGCGAGGTCGAACCCGACCAGGGAGTTGCTCCGGGAAGACGGCTCGTTGTTGCCCCAGAAATCGGTCCAGAACTCGGAAAAGCTGTCGCTCGCCCCCTCGCCGCCGTAATGCAGCGCCCGGGAGACGCCGAACTCGAGCCAGCTTGCGGGGCGCGCGGCGAGCCGCCCCCCGAAAAGGATGGAACGGGACCGCAGCGGCTTCCTGCCCATCCGGGTGAAGAAGAGGTCGTACTGGACGTTGCCGAGAAACGAGAGCCGGCCGGACATCGGAATCGGCTCCGGGTTGTGAAGGCGGATGCCCGATAAGGGCGATGCGTTGTTCGTGAAAACGAGCGCCCCGCGGCGGCCGGGACCGTACCATGCGGAGATCTTCCCGATCTGGAGGGAGGCATACCGGTACCCCGTCTCCAGGGCCGCGTCGAGGAGCCGGCTCCCGTCGTCGCCCGACTCGCCATAATAGTGGAGCGCGCGCAGGTGGCCGCTCACGTACGGGCCCATCTCCTCCCGGGCCGCGAGCGACGCCCGGCCGGACCACTGCGCGGGGACCGGGACGCCATCGTTGTTCGGCGGCGTGAACCGCGATTCGGACCAGGCGCCCCCCGCGGTCACCCGCGCCGTCGCCGGGGGTGCGGTGTACGCGGCGAGCCATTGCAGGACGTCCCGGTCGAACGGGTCCAGGGGGACGGCCGTCGGAGTTCTCGGCACCCCCTTTTCTGCCGCGGCCCGGGCCGCCTCCCGGACGGCCGAGACCGCGTACGGCCGCGTGTTGGCGAGGAAGCCGGGCAGGGCGCCCGAAGCGTCCAGCCTGTCGATCGCCGCGTAGATTTCGGGCTCCTCGACGAGGAAGAGCTCCGCCGCCCGGGAAGGCGCCGGGGCCGCCGCGAGGAGCGACGCGGCCAAAAGCAGGGGGACGGTCCTGGACTTTTCCCGGATCGAACGGTCGCGTCCGCGCGGGACGAAAAGTTCGGGAACGACCCCGGACTTTGCGCACAGGCTGCCGCCCATGCGCGCCGAAGTTCGGGCGGGGGGCGGCGGTTCCGGCCGAGTCATCGCCAGGCGCATGCGGGTTCGGAGTCCGGCTACCGCTCGATGGAATCCTTGTTCATGACCACCTTGAAACTCGACACCGCTTCGAGAAGGAGCACGACGCGCTCGCGGTCGGGAAGCTCTTCGACGAAGACCGCTTCGAGCCCCGAGAACGGCCCCTCCCCGATCCGGATCCTCTCCCCCGGCTTCCAGTCCGCCGGTTTCGGAATGAGGGTGACGATTCCCTCGTCGTCCATCCGCGCCCGGACCGCGTCGACGATCCCCGCTTCCACCTCCTGGGGTTCCGGCCCAAACGAGATGACCTTGGATACTCCATGGGTATACCGGATGGTCCGGACCTGTTCCAGCGCGAAACGGACGAAGAGGTACGTCGGGAAGAACGGCCGGACGTCGGAACGGCCCGTCCGCCTGGCTTTCTTCCGGATCCGGGGGAAGAGACACTCGTAGCCGGCGCCTGTGAGGCGTGTGAAAACCCTGTTCTCGTTCAGGGGCTTGGTCTTGACGAGGAACCACTTCGGGTCCAACCAGCGGCCTCCTGCCCCGGTGCAGGCGACGATGCCGGATCGTTCGCCGTGCCGGCGGTCAACGCGACTGCCATCCGTGAAAGGGTAGCATCCAGATTTTACAGGAAATCGCCCGGGGCGGCCCGAAAAATGCCCCGCCGAGTCGCCCCGCGGGCGGCCGCGCTCACAAGGTGCGGCGGAAGTAGTCGATGGTTCGGGCGAGTCCCTCGCGGACGGGGATCTTGGGCTCCCAGCCAAGCTTCTCCCGGGCGATCGAGATGTCGGGCTTCCGGCGGACCGGGTCGTCCTTCGGAAGCGGCTTGAAGACGATCTCCGAGGAGGATCCGGTGAGCTCCCCGATCATCAGCGCGAGATCCTTGATGCTGTACTCCACCGGGTTCCCGAGGTTGACCGGCCCCGTCATCTCGTCCTGCTCCATCATCGAGATCATCCCGGTGACGAGGTCGTCCACGTAGCAGAAGGAACGGGTCTGGTCCCCGGATCCGTAAAGGGTGATCGGCTCGCCTTTGAGCGCCTGGACGATGAAGTTCGAGACCACCCGGCCGTCGTTGGGGTGCATCCTCGGGCCGTAGGTGTTGAAGATGCGGACGACGCGGATCCGGAGATTGTGCTGCCGGTGGTAGTCGAAGAACAGCGTCTCCGCGCAACGTTTGCCTTCGTCGTAGCAGTTGCCGCAAAAGGCGGCCCGCCCGTTGCGGCGCACGCAGATGACGTGGTTCCTGACGTTCACGCAGTAGACTTTGCCGGCGTACCGAAGCCGTTCCGGCGCCACCAGGTTCGCCTCGACCGGAGGCCGGAGGTTGACGCGATAGATGTCGCGGCCCGGTGTGAGCGACTTCGACGCGGCGTACCCGCACCGCAGCGCCAGCTCCTGCACGTCGTCGGCAAGACGCCCCGACTTGGTCCAGTAGCACACGCCGTCGCCGCGCCGCGAGCCGTCGCCGAGGATGAGGGCGTCGAGCAGGATCCTCGACTGACGCCGGGACAGGCGAAGAAGCTCGCGCGGGATGTATTTGTCCCCCGCCTTGCCGAGCGGCGCGAGGATCTCGGCGAGTTGTTTGCTGCAGATGCGGAGCTGGTGGTCGTCGGACGTGAAGAAGTTGAACCCGAGGCGCTCGAGGCAGCGGATCATCCGCTCTCGGCTGTCGCCCTCCGCCTGGGCGATGAGGACGTTGTAGTCCGCCACGTCGTAGTCGCGGCCGCCGACTTCGCGCAGCCGGCGCCGGACGTGGACGCAGCCCTCCGAGATGTAGTAGCCGAGGAACTCGAGCCAGTCGTCCATGCGGACGCGCGTCGCGCGGACCTTGGCGTCCCTCGGCGGCACATCGAATTCGAACCACTCGATCTCTTCGTCGTCGAAGTCGGCGCCGGTCGGGACCCGCCACGCCGGCCAGTGGCGCGGCTCGTCCGCCCGCAGGAACCGCAGCTTCCCCGTTTTGCCGCGCACGTACATCCGGTGGTCTGGAGTGACCGCGAAATCGAATTTGGCATTTGCGAACCGCAGGAGGTCGCCCACGTACGGGTAGGCGATGATCTCGTCGGGGACGTGGTACTCGACCTTGCCCGCATCGGTCAACGTCGCGACCGCGGCGCCCGGTCGCAGCGCCGGGAACGGGACCCAGCCGTCCTCGGTGAGGATTTCCGTCCCGGCATCGTAGCAGGAACGCACCCCGATCGGGTTGACGTTCCCCCAGTATGTCTCCTTCTGCGGATGCTCCGCCGGGTCGCCGTAGACCTCGGACGTCGAGGCCTGGAGGATCTTCACCTTGAGCCTCTTGGCCAGCCCGAGCATGTTGATCGCGCCGTGGACGTTCGTCTTCGTCGTCTGGACCGGGTCGAACTGGTAGTGGACCGGCGAGGCGGGGCAGGCGAGGTTGTAGATCTCGTCCACCTCGACGTAGAGGGGCCACGTGATGTCGTGGCGCATGAACTCGAACGACGGGTTCCCGACGAGGTGGGCGATGTTCTGGCGGCGGGAGGTGAAGAAGTTGTCGACGCACAGGACCTCGTCTCCACGCCCGAGAAGCCGCTCGCACAGGTGCGACCCGATGAACCCGGCGCCGCCGGTGACCAGGATGCGCTTCATGCGGACTCCTTTAACCGGGATTGCGGGGTGCCCGGCCGAAAGTCGTGCGGCACCCGACTCCCATTTGTATCATAACGAGGCGGTCCCCCGTCACTTTCGCAGCGGCGTCTCAAGCGACAGTATCGCGACGGCCCGGTCCTCGTAGACGGCCGGGAGCGCCCTGGCGAACCGGTCCGCCGCCGCGATCTCCTCCTTCTTCCAGAGGATGGAGAAATAGGAGCCGCCCAGCCGCTCCCAGTCCTGCCAGTTGACGAGAACGTGCGTGTACCCGCTCGACGCGAGCGTCCGCCGGACCCGTTCGGGATCCGGCTCGCCGGCCGCGATCTTCTGGAGGGGGTGCTCGTCGAACGGCGACGGGACCATGGCGTCGCGCTCGAACCAGTAGTGCCGCGTCTCCCCGAGGAAGAGAACCCGCGCCGTCCCGGGGAGGCGGGCGTTCGCATACCGCGCGGCGCCGTAGGACGGGTCGAAGCGCGAGGCGATCACGGACGCCCGTTCCGGGTGTCCCGCCAGCGCGAACGCCCCCCGCCACGCGCGGAAAAGCGTCGACTCCGCCGAGATCGATGCCGCCTGGGCCCCGACCGCGGCCGCGAGGAGCAGCGCGGCGGCGGCCGGACCCCCCCGCCCGCCCCGGCCCGCAAGGCGTGACAGAAGCGCCCCGGACAGGACCGCCATGAGCGGAAGCGCCGGGAGCAGGTAGCGCGTTATCGCCGACGAGAGGATCCAGGCCGCGACGAGCGCGATGGAGAGGGCCCGCAGGAACCGCCACCGGGCGTCCGGTTTCCGGACGACGAGGGGAAAAAGGATTGCGGCGGCGATCGAGGCGCCGAGCGACGCGCCGGCGCTGCTCAAATTCACGTCGGGGAAGAAGGTCGCCGACGCGAACAGCCGTCCGACGTCGCGCCAGCCGTGGAGCCACAGCGACAGCGGATGGGAATCCTCGAAGAGGACCTTCATGCGCGCCGGGGACCAGGTCGGACTTTGGAAGATTCCGTTGAGCAGCGGGTAGACCGGGTTGCCGGTGGCGGCGAGGTTCCGGTAGAGCCACGGAGAGAAGACGGCGGCGGCGGCGAGAAGGAACAGGCCGGCGTCGCGCGCAAGGGCGGGGAATCGCCCCCCGCCGTCCCGCGCCCGCCCCGCGAGTGCGAGTGCGAAGGCGATACCGACGAAGAGCCCGGCCGTGTATTTCGTCCCGAGGGCGGCGCCGCCCACGGCCCCCGCCAGGACGAGAAACCTCCGGTCGCCTTCCTGCCGCCAGACCAGAAGCGCGCAGGCGCAGGCGAGGAAGAAGAGCGTCACGGCGAGGTCGGTCTTCTGGAGGAAGAGGGTGTGGACCGCCGTCGACGACGTCAGGAGCAGCAGGAGACCCGCCCCGCCCGCGCGGCGGTCGCCGAGGCGGTCCGCGAGGCAGAGCGTGCCGAGGCCGCACAGCGCGAAGACCGCGAGGTTCGCGACGCTCGCGCCGACGTACGAGGCGTCGGCCATCCCGATCATCGCCAGCATCTCCCCGCCGAGCGGGTAGTTCGACTCGACGAAACGGGGAAGGGGAAAGGTGAAACCGGTCCG
>JBLNEU010000181.1:0-2662 GCA_050263015.1 Deltaproteobacteria bacterium
AATGAGCGAGCAGGAGATCGCGACGGGGCGGGCGCCGCAGACGGACAGGTCGTTCAGTGTCCCGCAGACCGCCAGCCGGCCGATGTCTCCGCCGGGAAAGACCGCGGGCGATACCACGTAACCGTCGGTGGTGAAGGCGACCTCGCCGTCGAGCCTGCCCAGGAGCCCCGAGTCGAACAGCGGCGCGAGCACCGGATTGTCGAAGCGCTTCGCGATGACCTTCCGGATCAGGTCCCGGGTCCTCTTCCCGCCCTCCCCGTGGGAGAGAAGGATCCTGTCGCCCGGCACCTACCGCACTCCGTATCGGAAATAGGCGGCGCAGGTCCCCTCGCTCGACACCATGCAGGGGCCGTACGGCTCTTCCGGGGTGCACGCCTTCCCGAAAAGGGGGCACTGGGGCGGGGTGATCTTTCCTTTCAGCACGTCGCCGCACCGGCAGGCGGTCTTCTCGGGTGTGTGGGGGATCTCGATGCCGAACTTCCTCTCCGCATCGAAGGCCGCGTAGTTTTCCGCGATCCGCAGGCCCGTGCCGGGCAGGACGCCGATCCCCCTCCACGCGATGTCCGCCTCGCGGAAGACCTTCCCGATGACCTCGAGCGCCTTCCCGTTTCCGCCCGTCGTCGCCACGCGGGCGTACTCGTTCTCGACCGTCGCCCCCCCCCGCTTCTTCTGAAGGAGCAGCAAGTAGATCCCGTAGAGGATGTCGAGCGGCTCGAAACCGGCCACCACGCACGGGACCCCGAATTTTTCCGCGACGGGCAGATAGGCGTCGGACCCGATGATCGCGCTCACGTGCGCGGGGCAGAGGAATCCCTCGATCCGCACCTCCGGGTCGGAGGCAAGGACCTCCATCGCGCGGGGGATGGTCCGGACCGAGGAGAGGACGGAGAAGTTGGCGAGCCGCCGGTCGGCTGCGGCCAGGATCGCGCCGGCGATCGAGGGGGCGGTCGTCTCGAACCCCACACCCAAGAAAACGATCTCCTTCCCCGGGTTCTTCGCGGCGATCTCCACGGCGTCGAGAGGGGAATAGAGCACCCGCGCATCGATTCCCCTCGCCCGCTCTTTTTCCAGCGAGGAACGCTTGCCGGGGACCCTCAGCATGTCGCCGAAGGTGGCGAGGATCGTGTCCGGCCGTTCTCCCAGGCCGATGGCGGCGTCGATGTAGCCGTCCGGCGTGACGCAGACGGGGCACCCCGGGCCCGAGATGAGCGTGACGATGCCTTCGAGCAGGGACCGTATCCCGGCCCGCGCGATGCTGACGGTGTGGGTGCCGCAGACCTCCATCAGCCGCATGGGCGGACGGCCTTCCCAGGCCGCCCGGATCTTCCCGACGAGCCCCCTTGCCAGCCGCGGATCGCGGAACTCGTCAATGTATTTCAGTTGCATCCGATATCTCCCGGAATAGGGCGAGCGTCTTCTCCGCTTCCTCGGGGGAGAGCTTCTCGATCGCGAATCCCGCGTGAAGGATGACCCAGTCCCCGGCCGCAACCCGGTCGAGGAGCAGGACGGAGATCTCCCTCCGCGCTCCCCCTACTTCCACGGTCGCGGACGTCCCTTGCACTTCCATTACCCTGGCGGGCACTCCCAGGCACATCGTCTTATCCTCCCGCGATCACCTGTGCGGCGTAGTAGGCCTGCCCCAGCGAGATCCCCCCGTCGTTCGCCGGGACCTCCCGGTGGATCAGGACCTTGAGCTTTTTCCGCCGGAATCCGGCGAGAAGCTTCTTCAACAGGTAAATATTCTGGAAGCCCCCCCCCGACAGCAGCACGTGACCGGCCCCGGCCCCCTCCGCGAGCCTTGCCGAAACATCGAGGACGATCTCCGCCACCGTGTCGTGGAACTTCCGCGAGAGCACCGGGGGGGGGATCCCCGCCTTGACGTCGTCGACGAGCCCGGCGATCACGCCTTTCCAGTCTATCCCAAGACGTTCCCCGGTGTCGCGGATCCCGTAACGATATCCTCCCCGGTCCCTCCCCCGCTGGAGTCCGCCTTCCAGGAGCATGGCGGCCTGCCCCTCGTAGCTGGCCTTCCGGCAGACACCGGCAAGGGCGGAGGCGGCGTCGAAGAGGCGCCCGCAGCTGGAAGACGGGACGACGTTCACCTTCTTCGAGATCGCATCGACCAGAAGGGCGATCCGGTCCGGATCGATTCCTCCGAAAAGGGAGATGGCGATCTGCCTTGCCTCCGCCGGGCCGAACGTTGCGTGGAGGAAGCCGACCGCGGTTTTCCAAGGCTCCCGGATGGCGGAGTCTCCTCCCTGGAGCGGGAAATCATCGAGGGCCGCCGCGCGGCGCATTTCCATGCCGTCGATGGAGAAGAACTCTCCGCCCCAGATCGCGCCGTCCTCCCCGAACCCCGTGCCGTCGAAGGAGACCCCGACGGCTTTTCCCGAGAACCCGGACTCCGCCAGCAGCGCGAAGAGATGCGCCTTGTGGTGCTGGAGGGAGAGCACACGTCCGGCCTCCACCGCGTCGGCGAAGGAGGTCGTGAAGTAGGCGGGGTGCAGGTCCCGGCAGACCGCCGCAAGCTTCGCATCGAGGAACTCCCGGAAGAACCCGAAGGTCTTCGCGTAAAACTCCCGTACGGAGGGCTGGTCCAGGTCCCCCAGGTGCTGGGAGAGGTAGGCGAATCCCTCCTTGAGGATGCAGAAGGTGCTTTTCA
>JBLNEU010000182.1:0-6438 GCA_050263015.1 Deltaproteobacteria bacterium
TGCCTGTCCGCGCCGGCCGTCGAGGCCGAAGGCGGCGCCGCGTGCGGCAATACGGAGGGATCCTCGGCGTTCCGGGCGCGGCCGCAATCCCGGACTTCCTCGGGCAGCTCCTCCACGGCGAGGACCGGCCCGCGCGCGCAGACGGCGCCGCGCTCCAGGACGTTTTCGAGCTCGCGCACGTTGCCCGGCCACGGGTAATCCATGAGGCGCCGCATCGCCTCGGGGGAGATCGCGCGCACCCGGTCCAGCCCGCGGCTCCGGAGCCGTTTCAGGATGTGGTCCGCAAGGAGCGGGATGTCCTCGCGCCGCTGCCGCAGCGGCGGGACGACGATCGGGATGACGTTGAGGCGGTAGAAGAGGTCCTCCCGGAACCGGCCCTCCCTCATCGCCTCCTTGAGATCCCGATTCGTCGCCGCGATGACCCGGACATCGGCGCTCTGCGTCTTGCTGCTTCCCACACGCTCGAAATCGCGCTCCTGGAGAACCCGCAGAAGCTTGACCTGGACCGCCGGGGAGACGTCGCCGATCTCGTCCAGGAAGATCGTCCCGCCGTCGGCGGCCTCGAACCGGCCGACCTTGTCGGCGATCGCCCCCGTGAACGCTCCCTTGACGTGGCCGAAGAGCTCGGACTCGAGAAGCGTCTCGGTGAGGGCGGCGCAGTTGACCTTGACGAACGGCCCCTCGCGGCGGGGCGACAGGTCGTGGATCGCCCGGGCGAAGAGCCCCTTCCCGGTCCCGCTCTCGCCGGTGATGAGGACGGTGGAATCGGTGTCCTTGACCACGTCGACGAGATCGAAGATCTGCCTGATCCGGGGAGTCTTCCCGATGATGTCCCGGAACGGGAACTTCGCCTTGCGCTCCTCGGCGATCCGCTCGATCTCTTCGAAGCTCCGGAACGAAATGACGAACCCCAGGACGTCCCCGGTCTCGTCCGCGAAAAACGCCCAGCTGGCGCCGACCGGGACGATCCGGCCGTCGGCGCGCTTGAGCGTGCCGTCCACGTCGCTCCGCGGCCTGCCGCCCTCGGCCAGGTCCCCCATCGGGCAGTTGTGCTGTTCGGGCCCGAAGTTGGCGCTCAGGACCTCCCGGCAATCCTTTCCGAGGACCTCCGAAGCGGGCGTCCCGACGAGCCGCTCCGCCGCTCGGTTGAACGACGCGATCCGGTGGTCCCGGCCGACGGTGATGACGGCATCGCTCAGGCTGTCCAGGATCGAGGACAGCATCCGCTCCCGGGACATCCGGGCGAGGTCGCCCTCGCCCTGCAACAATTTGTCGTTGGCCATGCCGAGAATTGTATCACGACGGGCGGCGGGGCATCGCGGCCCGGGGGCGCCGCCCGCCGCCCCCGGGCCCTCGCGCGTTCCCGTCAGCTCTTGCGCAGCGCTTGGTCAAGGTCCTCGAGGATGTCGTCGATGTGCTCGAGCCCGACCGAGAGGCGGACGAAGTCGTCGGTCACGCCCGTCGCCTTCCGCTCCTCCGGGGTCAGCTGTTGGTGGGTCGTCGACGCCGGGTGGATCACGAGGCTCTTGGCGTCGCCGATGTTCGCCAGGAGCGAGAAGAGCTTCAGGTTGTCGATGAACTTCTTCCCCGCCTCCATCCCTCCCTTGATCCCGAAGCCGAGGATGGCGCCGTAGAGGCCGCGGTGGTGGTACTTCCGCGCGACGGCGTGATCGGGGTGGGTCGGAAGGCCGGGATAGGCCACCCAGGTGACGTTGGGGTGCTTCGACAGGAACTCGGCGACCGCCTGCGTGTTGCGGCTGTGCCGCTCCATCCTCAGGTGGAGCGTCTCGAGCCCCTGGAGGAA
The DNA here is from genome assembly GCA_050263015.1 of Deltaproteobacteria bacterium. Classification (GTDB taxonomy): domain Bacteria; phylum Desulfobacterota; class Deferrimicrobia; order Deferrimicrobiales; family Deferrimicrobiaceae; genus JBLMWX01. Next base: position 1,805 of record JBLNEU010000182.1, read on the forward strand.
CAGGAACGAGTTGAACGGAGAAAGGGCCGGCCCGATGTCGCGCAGCAGCTGGACCCGCAGCTTGATGATGAATGCCACGTTCCCCAGGCCGGGGAAGTTGCCGAAGACTTCCCAGAATTTCAGGCCGTGGTACGACGGGTCCGGCTCGGTGAAGTTCGGGAAATTCCCGTTGCCCCAGTCGAATTTCCCCGAATCGACGACGACCCCGCCGATGGACGTCCCGTGGCCCCCGATGAACTTCGTCGCGGAGTGGATGACGATATCGGCCCCGTGGTCGAACGGGCGCAGGAGGAACGGCGTGGGCATGGTGTTGTCGACGACGAGAGGGACCCCGGCCCCGTGCGCGATGTCGGCCACGGCGCGGATGTCGAGCGTGTCGAGCTTGGGGTTGCCGACCGTCTCGGCGAAGATCGCCTTCGTCTTCTTCGTGAGGGCCTTCCTGAAATTCCCGGGGTCGGTCGGGTCGACGAACCTGACGTCGATGCCGAGCTTGGGGAACGTGTAGTGGAAGAGGTTGTACGTCCCCCCGTAGAGGGACGCCGACGAGAGGATCTCGTCGCCCGCGTGGACGATGTTGAGGAGCGCGAGCGTCTCCGCCGCCTGCCCCGACCCGACGCCGACCGCGCCCGTTCCGCCCTCGAGCTGCGCCACCCGCTGCTCGAAGACATCCGTCGTCGGGTTCATGATCCGCGTGTAGATGTTGCCGAACTCCTGGAGACCGAAGAGCTTCGCGGCATGCGCCGTGTCGTGGAAGACGTAGGACGTCGTCTGGTAGATGGGCACCGCCCGCGCCGTGGTCGCCGGATCCGGCTTCTGCCCGCCGTGCAGCGCAACTGTCTCCGGCCTGTACGTTTTCGACATCGCCTCACTCCTTTCCGATCCCCGAAGATAAATCACGATTGATATGATGGATATTATAGGCAATACGGACGGGCGTCAACGGTTTTCTGGAAACCTCCGCGCCTCCCGGGACATTTTTCCCGACGACCCCCGATATTCTTCTTGACACGGAAAAAGCCGACCCGTAATATGCTGTATACAGTATGCAGATGGGAGCCACCCCTCTCCCTTCTGCGCCCATCTCCTTCCTTATCCCTTCGCCTGAAGGCGTCGCCGCCCGGCCCCCACCGGGCGGCGACGCCTTTCTTTCCGCGCAGGGCCGCGCGGCTGCAAACCGCGATCACGCGACATGCTGAAAGGCGCGGCGGCGGAAGCCGGCGCCTGACGCGTTCCGACACGGACGCGAGCGATGGCGGGAGCCTGATGTCCGACCCGAGCCGGGAGATCCCGCGCCCGGCCACGGGAAAGACGTCAGGAGGTTGCCGCGCCGGCCCTCCGCGCCGCCGTAAGGGATGTGGTAGACCGTCGGGTCGTCCCGGTCGACGGTGAGCTTGAGGAGCCGCAACCCGGGAACGCCGGCGTAGAAGTCGACGTTGCGCTGCGCGTCGCCGGCGATCGCCCCGCTTCCGACCCGCTCTCGCGGAATTCCGCGCATCCGAAGGCCCGACGCTCCGCGCGACTCCGTCGGAAGTAATACTCGAGACTCCGACGTCACATGGTGGATTCCCGGGTTCTCCATCGCCGCCCGCCCCTTCCGCCCGATACGCATTCGATGCGGGGAGGGGGGACGACGGTTTCCGCCCGTGGTTGCGTCAAGCGCGCTCGAAGAGCCCCGCGGCGCCCATCCCGCCGCCGATGCACATCGTGACGAGTCCGAGCGCGGCATTCCGCCGCTTCATCTCTCCGAGCAGCGTGGCGGTGAGCTTGGCGCCCGTGCACCCGAGCGGGTGTCCGAGGGCGATCGCGCCCCCGTTCACGTTGACCTTGTCCGGGTCCAGCGACAGCTCCCGGATGACCGGGAGCGACTGCGCGGCGAACGCCTCGTTGAGCTCGACGAGGTCGATCCGCGTCGCCTTGATCCGAAGCCGCCTGAGGAGCTTCGGAACGGCCGCGATGGGTCCGATCCCCATGATCTCCGGGGGCACCCCCGCGACGGCGAACCCGAGGAACCGCGCCATCGGCTCGACGCCCAGGGATTTGAGCGCCTTCTCGGAGACGACCACCGCGGCGGCCGCCCCGTCGCTCATCTGGGAGGAGTTGCCGGCGGTCACCGTGCCCTTCGCGTCGAAGGCGGGCTTGAGCTTGGCGAGCGCCTCGATCGTCGTGTCGGCCCGCGGCCCCTCGTCCGTCTCGAAGACGATCGCGCGAGGCACGGGCTTCTCACCGTCCTTCGCCGCATAGACCGTCGTGGCGACCGGAACGATCTCGTCCTTGAACTTCCCCTCCTTGATGGCCGCCAGCGCCTTCCTGTGGCTGTTGTAGGCGAAGGCGTCCTGGTCCTCCCGGGTCACCTTGTACCTGCGGACGACCTGCTCGGCCGTGAGCCCCATCGGCATGAAGAGCTCGGGGCGCTTCTCGATGATGTCCGGGTTGAAGGACGGCTTGTTCCCCCCCATCGGCACCATCGTCATCGACTCGGTCCCGCCGGCCACCACGATGTCCGCGAACCCGGCCATGATCCTCTCCGCCGCGATCGCGATCGCCTGCAGCCCCGACGAGCAGAACCGGTTGACCGTCATGGCCGGGACCGAATCCGGCAGACCCGCCTTGAGGGAGCAGACCCGGGCCACGTTCATCCCCTGCTCCCCTTCCGGCATCGCGCAGCCCAGGATCACGTCGTCGACCCGCGCGGGGTCGAGGCCCGCGACCCGCTCGACGGCGCCGCGGACCGCCGCCGCCCCGAGATCGTCGGGCCGGGTGTCCTTCAGGGAGCCCTTGTAGGCCCTTCCGACCGCGGTGCGCACCGCGGAAACGATGTAGACCTTCGTCATCGACGTCCTCCTTCCGGAAAGGGGAATCGCCCCGCCGCGCTAGTTGCGCAGCGGCTTCCCCTTCATCAACATGTATTGGATGCGGGCCCTGGTCTTCTCCTCTCCGCAGAGCGACAGGAACGCCTCCCGCTCGAGGTCGAGAAGGTCCTGCTCCGAAACCCTCGTCCCCCGCGGAATGTCGCCCCCGGTCATGACGAAGGCGATCTTCTTCCCGACGAGTTCGTCGTACTCGCTGATCTGGCCCGCAACCCGCATCGCGTAGAGCGCGTACGCGAACGTGGAGAATTCCGCCCGTCCCGGCAGGACGATGTCCGCCCGCGGGCGCGGCGCCTCGTACCCTTCCCTGTTCATGCCGAGGACCGTGCTTTTCGCGTCCTGGATGAGGAAGTCGCGCTGGATCGTCACCTTGTCCCAGGGACGCAGGAACCCGAACTCCCGGGCCTCCTTCGCCGAGGTGGCCACCTTCGCCATGCCGACCGTCTCGAACGCCTTCCGGAGGAAGGGAAGCGGATCGGCCGCGACGCCGTCGGGAATCCCGTCGAGGTGCCGGACCACCATCTCCTTCGTGCCCCCCCCGGCCGGGAGGAGCCCGACACCCACCTCGACGAGGCCCATGTACGTCTCCGCCGCGGCGCGGACCCGGTCGGCCCCCAGGCAGATCTCGCACCCGCCGCCGAGGGCCATCCCCGCCGGCGCCGCCACCACCGGCTTCTCGGAGTACCGCAGCCGCATGCAGGCGTTCTGGAACTCGCGGACCATGGTCTCGATGGCGGCGAAATTCCCGTTCTGCGCCTCCATGAAGACGAGCATCAGGTTCGCCCCCACGCAGAAGTTCTCCGCGTGGTTGGCGATGACCATCCCGGCGAACTCCTTCTCGGCCAGCGCCACCCCCTCGTTCATCATCGACACGATGTCCCCGTCGATGGCGTTCATCTTCGTGTGGAACTCGAGCCCGAGAACGCCGTCCCCGAGGTCGTAGAGCGTCGCGCCCTGGTTCCGGAGGACGACCTTCCTCCGGTCCTTGAGGGAAGGAAGGAAGATGACGTCGGGCGAAACCGGCGCGGGCCGGTACTGCCCGGAGGCGAAATCGTAGAACTCGAGGACGCCCTCGCGACGGCGGTAGAACGACGCGGCTCCCCCGGCGAGCATCGCCTCGACGTTGGCGGGGATCGCCTTCCCCTCCCCGCGCATGCGCGCCACGGATTCCGCCACGCCGATGGCGTCCCACGTCTCGAAGGGCCCGAGCGACCAGTTGAAGCCCCACTTGATCGCGTTGTCGACGTTGTACACGTCGTCGGCGATCTCGGGGATCCGTTTCGCGGAGTACAGGAGGGTCTCGGAGAGCACCTTCCAGGCGTACCGCGCCGCCTTGTCGTCCGCGGCGACGAGATTCCTGATCCGCGCCGCCGTATCCTCCTCGCCCTTCGCCGCGTCGAGGGACGGGAAGCTCACCTTCGCGGTCGGCCGGTAGTCCAGGGCCTTGTAGTCGAGGGCGAACATCTTCTTCGTGTCGCCCTTGCCCTCCATGCGGAAGAAGCCGCCTCCGCCCTTGCGCCCGATCCAGCCGCGCTTGACCATCTCGTTGACGAAGGGGGGCGGAAGGAACCTCTCCCGCTCCGGGTCGTCCGGCAGGTTCCGGTAGACGTTGTCGGAGACGTGAAGGAGCGTGTCGATCCCGACGAGGTCCGCCGTTCCGAAGGCCGCGGACTTGGGCCGCCCCATCGCGGGGCCGAGGATCCTGTCCACCTCCTCGATCGAGAGTTCGTCCTCGACCATCGCGTGCATCGCGTACATCATCGCGAA
>JBLNEU010000183.1:0-3807 GCA_050263015.1 Deltaproteobacteria bacterium
GTCTCCGGTTCGTGCTTGCCGAACCATCGGTGCTGGCTGCCGTCGAGCTGGAGCATCTCCCCGAATCGGGCTTTGCGTTCCCGGTACGCCCGGTGCCTCACCCCGGCCTTGGGACCGGTCCACAATCCCTCCCGGATCAGCCAGCGCCGAAGCGTCTCATGATCCAGGAGGATCCCTTCTGTGGCCAGCTTCTCGCATGCCAAGGTGGGGCCGAAGCCTTCGTACCGCTCCCGGTACCGCCGGATCGCCCTCTGTCGCAGGGAGGAGGGCTTGGACCGGTTGGACGGACGGCTGCGGCTCTTGTGCAGGAGCCCCACGTCTCCTTCCAGCCTGAATCGCTTGCAGATCCTCCTGCCCTGCCGGTAGGAGATCGAAAGCCTTACCGCAGCCTCCCGGATCGTAAGACGTCCCTCCTTGACCCCCTCCAGGATCACCTTCCGGATCCGTTCCTTCCCGCTCATCAGCAGATGTCCTCCCATCGCCCCCTCCATGCCGAAACCGCCGAGGAGGATTGTAAGGGGACCTTTCTAATGAGTCAGCGTGAGGACATTATCAAAGAGTCGCGACACGTTCCGGCGCCTCAATTGACAATTGAAAGCCCTCTGCTAGACTGAAACATCATCCCAAATCCGGAGGTGCCGATGGGCCAGAGCCAGGAAGCCAGGATCGCCGCTCTCGCCGAGAAGGACCCGGCATTCAAGACCTTGGTGCAGGAACACCGCTCCCTGGACGACAAGCTCAAGGAGTTCGATCGCAAGGTGTACCTGTCGCCGGACGAAGAGATGGAAAGAAAGCGCCTCGCGAAGCTGAAGCTGGCAAAAAAGGACAAGATCGCCCAGTTGCTCGCCGGGCAATAAGCGGGTCCACTTCCCCGTAGCCAGTTCGCGAACCGACAGGACCACCCTTGGGGCGTCATACCCACGAGGGTTTTTTTTATTCCGAGGGACCAAAAGGGAACAACGATGCGAAGTGACCGGACGAAAAAGGGATTGGAGAGGATGCCCCACCGGGCTCTCTATTGCGCGGCGGGAGTGCCGCAGGCGGCGATGGGGAAACCGTTCATCGGCGTGGCGACGTCCTTCACCGACCTGGTTCCCGGGCACGTCGGGATGCGCGCCCTCGAGCGGGCCCTGGAGAACGGCGTCCACGCCGGCGGCGGCTACCCGTTCCTCTTCGGCGTGCCCGCCGTTTGCGACGGGATCGCCATGGGGCACCGGGGGATGCACTACTCCCTCCCCTTGAGGGAGCTCATCGCCGACATGGTCGAGTCCGTGACGGAGGCCCACGCCCTCGACGGGCTCGTCCTCCTCACCAACTGCGACAAGATCACGCCGGGGATGCTCATGGCCGCCGCGCGGCTGGACATCCCGTGCATCGTGCTCACCGCCGGGCCGATGCTCTCGGGACGCATCGGGGACAGGCGCCTCTCGCTCGTCTCCGACACCTTCGAGGCGGTCGGCCGGTTCCAGCGCGGCGAGATCGACGCGGCCATGCTGCGGCGACTCGAGGCCGAGGCGTGCCCCGGCGAGGGGTCGTGCCAGGGGCTCTACACGGCGAACACGATGCCGTGCCTCACGGAGACGATGGGGATGTCGCTCCCGGGCTGCGCGACCGCGCTGGCCGGGATGTCCAAGAAGCGCCACATCGCCTTCGCCACGGGGCAGCGGGTCGTGGAGCTCGTCCGCAAGGGCGTGACGGCGCGCCGCATCCTGACCCCCGCGGCGTTCCGGAACGCCATCCGGGTCGACCTGGCCCTCGGCGGCTCGTCCAACTCCGTCCTTCACCTGCTCGCCATCGCCCGGGAGGCCGGCGTGAAGCTGCCGCTCGCCGAGTTCGACCGGCTGTCGCGGGAGACGCCGCAGCTGACCACGGTCACCCCGGCGGGGCCCCACATGATGGAGGACATCGAGTTCTCCGGCGGCATCCCGGCGGTGCTCAACCGGCTGCTGCCGATGCTTTCGAAGAACCCGACGGTGGCCGGGGTCGACATCGTCGACGTGGCCCGCAAGGGTCGCGTGCTGAACGACGGCGTCATCCGCCGGAGGGAGGCGCCCGTCCGGCCCGAGGGGGGCATCGCGATCCTGACCGGGAACCTCGCGCCGGGAGGCGCGGTGGTCAAGCAGTCCGGCGTGGACCCCTCGATGTTCAGGTTCCGGGGGAAGGCGAAGGTGTTCGATTCCGAGGACGCGGCGATGGCCGCGATCATGGCCGGGAAGATCGCGCCGGGGATGGTCGTGGTCATCCGGTACGAGGGCCCCAGGGGGGGGCCGGGGATGCGGGAGATGCTCTCGCCGACCTCCGCGATCATGGGGATGGGGCTCGGCACGAAGGTCGCTCTCGTCACGGACGGGCGCTTCTCGGGGGGCACCCACGGGCCGTGCATCGGGCACGTTTCGCCCGAGGCGATGGAGGGCGGGCCCATCGCCCTCGTCAGGGACGGGGACGGGATCGTCCTCGACATCCCGCGGCGCAAGCTCGCTCTCGACGTGCCGAAGGCGGAGCTGTCGCGCCGGAAGAGAACATGGAAGGCGCCCGCGCCCAAGATCGGGGCCGGCTATCTCGCGCGCTACGCGAAGCTCGTCCGCTCGGCGGGCGAGGGCGCCGTGACCTGGTAGGGCCAGCCGGGGAGGAGGCCGCATTGCCGACGAAGGGGGACGCCGTGAAGATGACGGGAGCGGAGATATTCGTCAAGGCCCTGGGCGACCTGGGCGTGGACGTGGTCTTCGGGTATCCGGGGGGCTCGGTGCTCAACATCTACGACGCCCTCTTCCAGAACACGAAGGTCCGCCACATCCTCGTCCGTCACGAGCAGGGCGCCGTCCACATGGCCGACGGCTACGCCCGCGCGTCGGGGAGGACCGGCGTGGTCCTCTTCACCTCGGGCCCCGGGGCGCCCAACATCGTGACCGGGATCGCCACGGCGTACATGGACTCGATCCCCATCGTCGTCTTCTCCGGCCAGGTGCCCACGCTGATGATCGGCAACGACGCGTTCCAGGAGGCCGACATCGTCGGCATCACGCGTCCGTGCACGAAGCACAACTACCTCGTCAAGGAGACGAAGGACCTCGCCCGCGTCGTCAAGGAGGCGTTCTACATCGCGTCAACGGGGCGGCCCGGCCCGGTCCTCGTCGACATTCCGAAGGACGTCCTGACGGGGAGCGCGGAGTACGTGCTTCCCAGGGAGGTCAAGCTCCGCGGCTACCACCCCAACTACGAGGGGCATCCGAAGCAGGTCGAAAGCGCGATGCGCCTCATCCTCGGGATGGAGCGGCCCGTCCTCTACGCGGGCGGCGGCATCATCCTGTCGGAGTCGTCCCCGCAGCTGAAGGAGCTCGCCCACGTCCTCGGGATCCCCGTGACGACGACGCTCATGGGGATGGGCGCGTTTCCGGGGACCGACCCGCTGTGCCTCGGGATGCTCGGGATGCACGGGACCTACTTCGCCAACATGGCGATCTCCCACAGCGACGTCATCATCGCGGTCGGCGCCCGCTTCGACGACCGGGTGACGGGGAAGATCGACGAGTTCGCGCCGCACGCCAAGATCGTCCACGTGGACATCGACCCGACGTCCATCCAGAAGAACGTTCCCGTCGACATCCCCATCGTCGGGGACCTGAAGGACGTGCTCAAGAAGATGATCAAGGTCGTCAAGGGGACGAAGGAGGCGTCGGCGTACCGCGCGAAGATCGCCCCGTGGCGCGGACAGATCCGCAAGTGGGCGCAGACCCATCCCCTCGTCTACAAGCCCGGGAAGGGGAAGATCAAGCCCCAGTACGTCGTCGAGCAGATCTACGAGATCAC
>JBLNEU010000184.1:0-5023 GCA_050263015.1 Deltaproteobacteria bacterium
GGGATCATGCGGGCGAAAAGGGGATTGTCGCGCTCGCGGAGGGGTTTTTCGGCTAAAGGATCTTCCCGGTCGCGTCGAAGGCGTTGCGGTAGTGGCGGACGACTGCGGCGGCGGCGCTCCCTTCGACCGCGGCCACGTCGAAGCGGGCCTCCGTCCAGTCGCCGGGAGATATCGTGGACAGGTAGGCCCGGGCGGCGGACGCGATCCGGCGCCTCTTCTCCGGCGTCACCGTCTCCTCCGGCGCCCCTTGCGCGCCCTGTTCCCTGAAGCGGACTTCGACGAAGACGACGACGTCGCCGTCGCGGGCGACGATGTCGATCTCCCCGCCCCGGCCCCGGAAATTCCGGGCCGCCACGCGCATCCCGTGCCTTTCGAGGTAATCGCAGACGAGCGACTCGGCGTCCCCGCCCGCCGCGGACCGCTCGCCGGGGGGCCGGGAGCCGCTCAATCGTCCCGGACCCCGTGGAACGTCATCCGGTGGATCGGGCAGGGGCCGAGCCGGCGGATCGCCGCCACGTGCTCCCCCGTCGCGTACCCCTTGTGGAGGGCGAACCCGTACCCCGGATAGAGCCGGTCGTACTCCTCCATCGCGCGGTCCCGGGTCACCTTGGCCAGGACGGACGCGGCCATGACCGAGCGGCAGAGGGAATCGCCGGACACGACCGCCTCCTGGCCGATGGCGCACCAGACGGTCGGGGCCCCGGGGACGCGCCGGCCCCCCTGGCCGCACCCCGCCCCGGCGGCGAAGACGCAGCCGGGCGGCCCAGCGGGAGCCGCAAAGGGGAGCCCGGGCGCCGCCTGGCCTGCGCTCCCCGCGCGGGATGTCCGGGAGCGGCCGGCGCCTCCGGCGACGCGCCTCCGCAACTTCTTCGGCGCGGAGGCGGCGGGACAGGACGGGGGCGGCGGGATGGGGACGTTTCCGTCCACGAAGACGAAGTCGGGGGAAAGCGAGAGCCCCTCCACCGCGCGGCGCATGGCGAGGAGCGACGCCTGGAGGATGTTGATCCGGTCGATCTCTTCGGAAGTGGCGTGGGCGACGCAGCAGGAAACGGCCGCCTCGACGATCAACGAAAAGGCCCTGTCCCGCGCGGCGGGGGACAGGGCCTTCGAATCGCGCACCGACGGGTCGGAAAACCCCGGCGGCAGGACGACGGCGGCGGCGACCACGGGGCCCGCCAGGGGCCCCCGCCCGGCCTCGTCGACGCCGGCCACCGTGCGATACCCTCTCGCGCGGGCCCGGGCCTCGAAGCCGTCCACGGCCGTCTCCGGTCGCTACTCTTTGGCGCCCGGGGCCGGGGGCTCTTCCGCGGGCGCCGCGGAATCGTCCATCGGCCGCTCGGAGGTGCCCTCCACGGGGACGGCGACCCCCTTCTTGGACAGCCAGTCCTTCTTCTCGCGGATCCGGGCCTTCTTGCCGGACACTTCGCGCAGGAAGAAGAGCTTCGCCCGGCGGACGTCGCCCTTCTTCTTCAGGACGATCTTCTCGATGAGCGGCGAATGGAGGGGGAAGGTCCTCTCGACGCCCACGCCGTACGACTCCTTGCGCACCTTGAAGGTGCCGGAGACGCCGTTGCGGTGGAAGCCGATGACGATCCCTTCGAAGTACTGGACCCGCTCCTTCTCGCCTTCCTTGATCCGAAGGTAGACGCGCACCGTGTCGCCGGACTTGAACTGCGGGAAGTCGGCGCGCAGCCGCGCTTTTTCCATTTCCTGGAGGAGTGCCATGGCCAAAACCCCTTTCGAGAGTCGAATGCAGCCGGAAAACAGGACCTTTTAATCTATTCCACTCCCTCGCCGGGTGTCAACTTTTTCTTGACGAGGTCCGGGCGGCGCGCCCGCGTCCGCCGCAGCCCCTCCTCCCGGCGCCACGCCTCGATCTCCGCGTGGTTTCCCGACAGGAGCACGTCGGGCACGGCGTGGCCGCGGAACTCCCGGGGACGGGTGTACTGGGGCCCCTCGAACACCCCCTCCTCGAAGGAGTCCCGGTACGGGGCCAGCGGATCGCCGAGCACGCCGGGCAGGAACCGCGCCACCGCGTCGATCAGGACCAGGGCGGGCAGCTCCCCCCCGGTCAGGACGTAGTCGCCGATCGAGACCTCGAGGTCCGCGAGATGGTCCGCCACCCGCTGGTCCACGCCCTCATACCGCCCGCAGATGAGGATCAGGTGCTCCTCCCCCGAAAGCCACCGGGCCAGCGCGGGGGTCAGGGGCTCTCCCTGCGGCGACAGGAGGACCGCCTTCCCCGGCCCGAACCGCTCCCTCAGCGCCTCGACCCCGGCAAAGACCGGCTCCGGCTTCATCACCATCCCGCCGCCGCCGCCGAACGGCGGCTCGTCGGTCACCCGGTGCTTGCCCGCGGCAAATTCCCTCAAGTCGTGGACCGCGACCGCAAGAAGCCCGGAAGCCGCAGCCCGGGCGAGGATGCTGTGGTCGAGCGGGCCCGAGAAGATGCCGGGGAAAAGAGTCAGGACGTCGACTCGCATCTCACCATCCTTCCGGGGGCGACGCCACGATGCGGCGCCCGGCGACGTCCACCGACACGATGAACGCGCCGACCAGCGGGAGCAGCGACTCCCCGCGGCCCCGCCTGACGGACAGCCAGTCGTGGGCGGACCCGGGCACGACCTCGGACACGACGCCGAGCCGGGCCCCCGACGGGTCGAACAGCTCGCAGCCGACGAGGTCGGCGCAGTAATACTCGTCCTCTCCCGCCGGCGGCAGCTCCGCGCGGCGCACCGACGCGACGGCGCCAGTCCACGCGCCCGCCTCGTCGAGCGAGGCGATTCCCCTGAGCGAAAAAACGGCGCAGCCCCCGAGCGGCTGCGCCGATATCACCTCGAACTCCCTCTCCCCGGGGTCCCCTGCCCCCGCCCGGCGGAGCCGGACGGCGCGCGCGGAGAGCATCCCCCGGGGGTCTCCCGAGAACGCGGCCACCTTGACCTTCCCCTTGACGCCGTGCGGCCCGGCGACGCGCCCGACCGCCACGAACCCGGCCGCCCCTTCGTCCAAGCCGCGTCCCTCCGGAAGGTTCAGGAAAAGTTCAAGAACGTCCCTGAACTTTTCAGGCGACCGCCTTCCGTTCCCGCTTCTCGTCCTGGAACTTCTTCCAGAGCCCCGACTTCTTCATGAGACTCAGGACCGTCTCGGTGGGCTGCGCCCCCTTGTGGAGCCACGAGAGGACCGTCTTCTCCTCGACCGCGAACCGGGCCGGCTTCTCCTTGGGGTCGTACGTCCCCACGAGCGCGATGTACCGGCCGTCGCGGGGCATCCGCGAATCGGCCACGACCACGCGGTAGGAGGGCAGCTTCTTCCTCCCGGTGCGCGTCAGACGAATCTTCACCGCCATTTCCACTCTCCTTTTCGGCAACGTTTAAATGACGACCTAATCTATCACGGAACCATTAACGGAAAAACGGCAGGCTGCGCCCCGATTTCTTGCCGCCGACCTTCGCGAACCGCTTCATCATCTCCTCGGCCTGCTGGAAGTTCTTGAGCAGCCGGTTGACGTCCTGCACGGTCGTTCCGCTCCCCAGGGCGATCCGCTTGCGGCGGCTGCCGTTGATGATCCGCGCGTTGCGCCGCTCCTCGCGCGTCATCGAGTCGATGATCGCCACGACACGCCTGAGCTCCTTCTCGTCGGGGACGGCGCCTTTGAGCTCCTTCATCTTCCCTCCCAACCCCGGGATCATCCCGAGGACATCCTCGAGGGAACCCATCTTCCGCAAGCCCACGAGCTGTTCCTTGAAGTCGTCGAGCGTGAACTCGGCCCGGCGGAGCTTGCGGGAGAGCTCCTGCGCCTTCTTCTCGTCGATCGTCTCCTGGGCCTTCTCGACGAGCGTCAGGATGTCGCCCATCCCGAGGATACGGGACGCCATCCGGTCCGGGTGGAACGGCTCCAGCGCGTCGAGCTTCTCCCCGACGCCGACGAACTTGACGGGCGCGCCCGTCACCGCCCTGATGGAGAGCGCCGCGCCGCCGCGGGCGTCGCCGTCCATCTTGGTCAGAAGGACCCCGGTCAGCGAGAGCTTCTCGTGGAACGCCCGGGCGACGTTGACCGCGTCCTGCCCCGTCATCGCGTCGGCGACGAGCAGGATGTCGGCGGGCGAGACGGCCTCCTTGATCCGCCGCAGCTCCTCCATCAGCCCCTCGTCGATGTGGAGCCGCCCCGCCGTGTCCAGGAGAACCGTGTCGTACCCGTTGAGCTCGGCGTACCGGACCGCCTCGCGGCAGATGTCGACGGGATCGGCTTCGGGGGAGGAGTCGAAGACCGGGACATCGAGCTGTCCGCCCAGGACTTTCAACTGCTCGATGGCCGCGGGCCGGTAGACGTCGGCGGGGACCAGGTACGGCCTGCGCTTCCTTTTCTGGAGGAGGAGGGCCAGCTTGCCGCAGGAGGTCGTCTTTCCCGACCCCTGGAGCCCCACGAGCATGACCGGGACGGGGGGCCGCCGGGCAAGATCGAGGTCGGTCGCCTCGCCGCCCATCATCTTCGCCATCTCGCCGTGGACGATCTTGATGAAGTGCTGGTCGGGCGAAAGGGATGCGAGAACCTCGGCGCCGAGCGCCTTCTCGCGGACGGCGGCGGTGAAGTCCTTGACCACCTTGTAGTTGACGTCGGCTTCCAGGAGCGCCAGCCGGACCTCGCGCAGCGCCTCCTCGATGTTCCCCTCGGAGATGCGGCCGTGCCCGCGGAGTTTTTTGAGGACACCCTGGAATTTTTCCGACAGCGTCTCGAACATGGGCGAAGCCGCCCCCCTTCGGCGGCAAAATAGGTAATTTACGCGATTCCGGGCGGCGGCGTCAATACGCCAAGGGGCGGGAAAAGTCCAGGAACGTCCCTCTGCTTTTTGAAAAGTTCAACAACGTCCCTGGACTTTTCATAAAGAAAACCCCCGGGGGTGTGGCCCCCCGGGGGTCGGTGTTGCCGTGGTGCCTTTCGCCGGAACCTAGAACGCGTAGTTCAGGCGGAAGTGGAGATCGTACGGATCGACGCCTTCCACCCCGGCGCCCCCGACGTTGTCAT
>JBLNEU010000185.1:0-8851 GCA_050263015.1 Deltaproteobacteria bacterium
CTATGCCAATCCGATCACCTGGATGTACTCGGCCGCCAGATATTCGGTCCTCCCTTTGAAGTCGAAGGCGATCGCGGTGCGTCCGATCGGCACGGACGCGGCGATACCGGCGTCCGACACCGACAGGGAACTGATCATCCTGGTGGTCGGCGAAGCGGTCCGGGCGGACAGGCTGTCGCTGAACGGGTACGGCAAGGAGACCAATCCGTATACCGCGAAGGAGGACGTCATCAGCTTCTCCCGGTTCTATTCGAGCGGCACCTCGACCGCGGTTTCCGTCCCGTGCATGTTTTCCGTCTTCGGAAGAAGCGGCTACAGCGACAAGAGGGCGCACGATACGGAGAACCTGCTCGACGTGCTGAGCCACGCGGGCGTCCACGTCCTGTGGCGGGAGAACAACTCGTCTTCCAAGGGGGTGGCCGACAGGGTGGCCTACGAGGATTACCAGAACCCGAAGGTCAATCCGGTGCACGACGTGGAATGCCGGGACGAAGGGATGCTGGAGGGCCTGCAGGACTATGTCGATCGAATCGAGCGAGGCGACATCCTGATCGTGCTGCACCAGATGGGAAACCACGGCCCGGCCTATTACAAGCGGTACCCCAGGGAATTCGAGAAATTCACGCCGGTCTGCGGGACGAACCAGATGGAGGAGTGCACGAGGGAGGAGATCGAAAACGCCTACGCCAATGCCGTGCTGTATACGGATTACTTCCTGTCCCGGGTCATCGATCTGCTCAAGAAGAACACGGAGAGGTTCGAGACGGCGATGGTCTACGTGAGCGATCACGGCGAATCGCTGGGCGAAAATCATATCTACCTGCATGGCCTGCCGTACTTCATGGCTCCCGATTCGCAGAAGCACGTGGCGGCCCTCATGTGGTTCGGGAAATCGTTCGATATCGACAAGGAGGCGTTGAGGGCGAAAGCGCATCTCCCGTTTTCCCACGACCATCTTTTCCACACGATATTGGGCCTGATGGAAGTCAGGACGTCCGTCTACAACAGGAAGCTGGATATCCTGAATTACGACCGTTGATAATCCCCACTTTGCTTGCGCAACCCGGACGGAATGGCAGCAAAGAATGAAATCGGGCTTTCTCCGGAATCCATCCGACGGTAAACAGGCGCCTGCGCGGCCGATTTCCGGCAGAAGGAGAATGAAATGGCGCTGAAGGAAGAATTCGAAAGCACCGGTGGCTGGTTGTTCCGATGGCGAAGTTACCTCCCGCTGGGGATGATCGGGATATTCCTGCTGGCTCTGCGTGGATATGAATATCCGGGCCACAGCGAATACCTCGACGAATTATGGGAAGTCTCCTGTCTCATCGTCAGTTTCCTGGGTCTCGGCATTCGCGCATTCACCGTCGGGCACGCGCCGAGGGGGACGTCCGGGAGAAACACCAGGGAGCAGGTGGCGGATTCCCTCAACACGAGCGGCGCCTATTCGGTCGTGAGAAATCCGTTGTATCTCGGGAATTTCTTCATGGGCCTGGGTATTGCCCTGTTCGCGCACCTTTGGTGGCTGGCCCTGATCTACATGCTTGTTTTCTGGATCTACTATGAACGGATAATCTTTGCCGAAGAGGCCTATCTCAGAAATAAATTCGGAGATGAATATCTCTCGTGGGCCGGGGCGACCCCCGCATTTTTTCCGAAATTCTCAAATTATAGAAAGCCGGACTTGCCGTTTTCCGTCAGGAACGTGCTGAAGCGCGAATACAACGGGTTCTTCGCGGTCATATTGGTGATGTTCGTGCTTGAAGCCGTCGGGGACCTCATCTATGCCGGCAAATTCGAGAACGATCTCATGTGGGACGTGTTGCTCGGCATTGGTTTCCTTGTCTGGACGACGCTGAGGATGCTGAAGAAACACACGGTGCTGCTGAACGTGGACGGGAGATGACCGGAGGGATGGCCGTGTACGGCAGCGGGGTGCCGGTCGGGTCTCCGCTTCGGCACCATCGCAACACACGCGGGGGATCCGGTTCCGCGAGCGACGGCGGTCCTTGTCTGAAACGGAATCCGGGGGATGACGATTTCATGGTGACGCGATCCCGGGGATCGGGACGAAAATGACCGGGCCCATGCCCGCCGTCTTCTTCGGGCACGGCAATCCGATGAACGCGTTGCTGGACAACGCCTGGTCGCGGGGGTGGGCGACGGTCGGCAGGGAAATGCCGCGCCCGACCGCCGTCCTCTCCGTATCCGCGCACTGGTACGTTCCGGAAACTTCGGTGACGGCGATGCCCGCGCCCCGGACGATCCACGATTTCGGCGGCTTTCCGCCGGAGCTGTACGGGATCGAATACCCGGCGCCGGGGGATACGGCCCTCGCGGACCGCGTCCGGCGTCTGTTGGCGCCTTTGCCCGTCGGCCAGGACAGGCACTGGGGACTCGACCACGGGACGTGGAGCGTGCTCCGCCACGTGTTTCCGCGGGCCGACATCCCGGTGGTTCAACTCAGCATCGACGAACGGCAGCCGGCGCGATTCCACCATGACATCGGGAAACGGCTCGCCCCCCTGCGCGACGAAGGGGTCCTCATCGTTGGAAGCGGCAACCTCGTGCACAATCTGCACGCTTACGCCTGGGGGCGCCGCGGGGTGGATCCGTTCGACTGGGCCGTGCGCTTCGAGGACAAGGTCCGCGAACTTCTGCTCGCCGGCGACGACGGCCCCCTGATCGCCTGTGAGACGCTGGGGAGAGACGCGGCGCTATCCGTTCCGACGCCGGATCATTATCTGCCGCTGCTCTACGTGATCGCGTTGCGGCGGAAGGAAGACCTGGTAAGTTTTCCCGTGGAGGGGGTCGACGGCGGCTCGGTGTCCATGCTCGCCGTGAGGATCGGCTGACACCCGAGCGACGTGCCGGGCGAACAACCTCCCGGCCGAAAGGTCGGCGAGGCCCGTAGCCGCATTCACTTCGAAAAAGGAGGCGTCCGATGAAAGTCCTGGTGGCCTTCTATTCCATGTACGGACATGTCTACCGCATGGCGCAGGCGGTCGCGGAAGGCGCGGGGGAGGTGCCGGGCGCCGAGGTCGCCCTGCGCCGCGTCCCGGAGACGCTGCCGCCGGAGGTGCTGGAAAAGATGGGCGCCTCGGGATTCCAGAAGACGATCGCCGGGACGAAGGGGGAGAGGACGCCGCCGGGGAACGAGCTGGCTGCCGCGAAGTTCCAGGGGCGCCACGTCGCGGCGATCGCGGCGAAGCTGGCGCGGTAACGGACGGCCCGTGGTTGAGGGACTGCGCGGCCGGGTTGGAGTCGTTTCGCTCCCTCGATTCGCAGTCCCTGGAGTCCGAGGGATCTGGTACGGTCCCTGCGCCGGGGCGTCCTCGGGTCAGATCCGGTCGAGCGCCTGCCGGAGGTCGGACGTCAGGTCCTCGACGTCCTCCAGGCCGAGCGCGATCCGGACGAGGTTGTCGACGATGCCGATGTTGCGGCGGTATTCCTCGGGATAATCGAAGAACGACATCATCGACATCTGCGTCACGAGGCTCTCGCTGCCCCCCAGGCTCGGCGTGATGAGGAAGAGCTCCAGCGAGTCGATGAACTTCCTCGTTTCCCTGTCGCCGCCCTTGACAAGGAACGAGATCAGGCTCCCGAAGCCCTTCATCTGCTTCCTGGCGATGGCGCGATCCGGGTGAGACGCGAGGCCGGGGTACCAGACCTTTTCGATCCTCGGATGGGATTCCAGCATGCGGGCGACGGCCATGCCCGCGCGGTTGTGCTGCTCCATGCGCAGCCCGAAGGTCTTCAGGCCCCGCTCGAGCAGGAAACAGGTGAACGGGCCCGGCATGGCGCCGACCATCCGCTGCATCCGGTAGAGGTCGTTCAGGAGATCATGTCCGCCGAGCGTGACCCCGGCCAGGAGGTCGTTGTGTCCGCCGAAGTACTTGGTCGCGGAGTGGATGACGAGGTCGATCCCCATCTCCAGCGGCTTGATGTTGTACGGCGTGGCGAGCGTGGCGTCTATGATGGTCATCGCGCCGTGCTTTTTCGCGACCTTGACGATGGCGGGCAGGTCGAGCACGCGCAGGTAGGGATTCGTGGGCGACTCGGTGAAGATGATGTTGGTGTTCGGCCGGATCGCCTTTCCGACGGCTTCGGCGGTCGGGTCCACCATCGAGACCTCGATGCCGAACCTCGACAGCGTGTTCGTGGCGAAGTCCCGGGTCTGGCGGTAGCAGTCGCTGGTGAAGATGATATGGCCCTGCGGCCGCATGTACGTCATCAGGGTCAGGATCACGGCGCTCATGCCGGTGGAGAAGAGCAGGGCCCGCTCGGCGCCCTCGATCGCGGCGAGCTTCCGCTCGCACTCCTGCTGGGTCGGGTTGCCGTACCGCCCGTACTCGTGCTCGCGGATCGTCCGCCCTTCCGTCTTGGCCTTCATGAAGGCGTAGACTTCCGCCGTGTTCTCGAAGTAGTAGTTCGACGTCTGCACGATCGGCGTGGAGACCGCGAAGTGGGCGTGCCCCACGCGGCCGCGGCCGTGGATGCCGAGCGTGGAAGGCCTCCAGTCTTTTCCGCGTCTCCCGTTCTCAGGCATCCGTGGTTCTCCTGTTCTTCATGGCATGGCGAAGGGCGTCCTTGACGGCGTCGACGCTCGCGTGCACCTCGACGGGCCGGTTCGGGTACCGGCTGGGGAAATCGAGCTTTCCCTGGTGATAGTCCACCTTGAAATCGGTGAATTTGAGTCCGTGCGCCGTCGAGATGACCACGACGAGCTCGGACCGGTCGATCTTCCCGGCCTTGACCAGCTTGATCATCGCGGCCAGGGCGACGCCGGTGTGCGGGCAGTTGAACATGCCGGTGGTGTCCCCGAGCGCGGCGGCGTCCGCCAGCTCCTGCTCGGTGGCATCCATGACGACGCCGTCGAATTGCCGCAGGGTGCGGATCGCCTTCTCCACGCTCACCGGGTTGCCGATCTGGATGGCGCTCGCCAGCGTCTTCCGGGCCTCGATCGGCTCGAACGACTTGAATTCCTTGAGATAGGAGCGGTAGAGGGGGTTCGCGCGCTCGGCCTGCGCCACGACGATCCGGGGCAACCGGTCGACCAGCCCCAGGTCGCGCATCATGAGCAGCCCGCTTCCGAGCGCCGACACGTTGCCGAGGTTTCCGCCCGGGATGATGATGACGTCCGGCGTCTTCCAGTCGAACTGCTGGGCGATCTCGACGCCGACCGTCTTCTGCCCCTCGATCCGCAGGGAGTTCATGGAGTTGGCCAGGTAGAGGGTCTCGTCCTTCGTGATCTCCTGCACGACGCGCATGCAGCCGTCGAAGTCCGTGTCGAGGGACAGCACGAGAGACCCGTTCGAGATGGGCTGGACGAGTTGTGCGATGGAGATCTTTCCCCGGGGAAGCAGCACGATGGACGGGATGCCGGCCGCGGCGCAGTAGACCGAAAGCGCCGCGGATGTGTCTCCGGTCGAGGCGCAGGCGACGGCCTGGATGGGCGCGCCTTCGCTGATCATCTGCTTGACCTGCGAGACCAGGACGGTCATGCCGAGGTCCTTGAACGACCCGCTGTGGGAATTGCCGCAGAGCTTGATCCAGAGATTGTCGAGCCCCACGATCTTCCCGAACCGCTCGGCCCAGAAGAGGTTCGTTCCGCCCTCGTACAGGGAGACGATGTTGTCGTCGGAGATCTGCGGCAGGATCCACTCCTTCTTCCCCCAGACGCCCGAGCCGTGCGGCCACTGCGTGGACTTGTAACGGTCCTCGAACAGCTTCATCCACGACTTCGCGTCCCGCCGGGCCAGGGCGGCCATGTCGTGCCGCACTTCGAGGAGGGAGCCGCACGATTCGCAGCGGTAGATGATCCTGTTCAGCGGGTACGTCGATCCGCACTCCTGCTTGATGCACTGGAACCAGGCCTTGTACTCCATGGCGTTCACCCCCGGGGCGGTGGCTGCACGGCACGTATCATGGGGATTCGTGCGTCGTCGCAAGACCGGAATATATCACACCGGTCCCGGTCTCCGCAGTCTCCGGGGAATTCTCTTGCGATCAGGCCCGGCGCCGCCGGAACGCGAGGGCCGCGCCGGCAATGAGTGCCGCGACCGCAAGGATGACGAGCGCGACGAGGCCGAAGGACAGCCCCGCCTTGACCGGGACGACGAGCTGCACGATCGGGGTGGGGGACTCCTCCATGCCCGGGGCGAGATCCGGGAGAAAGATCTCGTAAAGGAGCGCGATCTCCGCCGTCATCGGCTCCCTCCCGTCCAGCGGGAACCGGTGGACGACCTTGCGGACCTCCTTCGGAGCGATCCGGTTGTCCTTGAGCACCTCCTTGGCCTCGGTGAAGAACCGGTCCGGCATCCGGAGGGGTCTTCCTTGCCCGTCGCCGAGCACCCGCTCGAAGATCTCCTCGCCCCGGCCGAGGACGCGCCGCTCCCGGTCATAGAGCGTCGTCTCGAGCCGGAGCCGGTGGACGGGAATCCCGGAAGGGGTGTTGTGCCCCACGAAATCGTTCTTCACGAGGACGGTGACGCGCGCCTCGTTTCCACTTCTCGTGAGCGTGGCGCGGACCGGGATGGCCCGCGCGAGCAGATCGCGGGAGTGTCCTCCGGCCATGTCGTGGCCGATCGGCCCCTTCTTCCTCGCGGGGTCGAGGAACGGCGCATCGAAAAGCCCGGGAAGATGGCAGAACTGGCAGTGGACGCCCTCCCCCCGGTAGAAGCTCTTCTCCCACTCCGTGTACGTGGACAGGATCGGGACGCCGTGCCGGTTCCGGTACTCGTGGCACCCCGCGCAGAAGACCGACACGATATGCAGGGAGGAAAATTTCGTCCTGTGCGGTTTCCGCGGGGTTTCGCCGGCCGCCGGGTGGGGGCCGAACGTGATCCCCGGGTTGACCAGGTAGCGCGGGAAACCGGCGCCCTCGATGCCCTGGATCAGGAATTCCACCGAGTGGCAGAAATCGCAGGTCACGCCTTCCTGGGCGAAGATCGCGGCCTTCGGATCGCCCGGTTCGAGGAAGAACTCGACCGGGTTGTGACAGAACTCGCAAGACCTGTCCGGGTGCGAGTCTCCCCGTCGCATGCGGTCGAGGGCGAGCCGGAACAGCGGCCCGGTGTATGCCGATGCGTGCCGGGAAGACCCCCACGTCCGGTAGATCTCCCGATGGCACTGCGCGCAGACCGTCGCGGACCGGAATGTTTCCTCGGCCCGTCCGTCGCCGGCCGCCACGGCCAGCAGGAGTCCCATCCCCACTGCCAGCAACCGGACGGGCATGCGGAACTTCATGGCGGGCCCCCTGAAGTTCATTGTATCGAATCGGACCTGGCAGGCAACACGAACCGGCCTGCGCGCGAACCGAATTGCGACACCCGCATCGAGATGCGATGCCCTTCAGGATGCCAACCGGATGCATTATTCATTTTTCACGACGTATGGGCGATGGCCCCGCGGGGGATCTCCGTCCTGCATTATTGCATTTAGATAAATGGTTTCAATGCATTGTCGTCGCTGCCCGAAACAAAATCCTTGCCACTCCGGGAAACGGTGCTGATATCATAACCGTGTTATGAAAACGGGCGCTTCTCCCGGCTGCGCGGAGCAGCCGCTGCGGCGCCACGGAGGTTCACGGATGGGGAGTGACGGCCCGACGGTTCGGGAGACCGTCGACCGGCTCGGGGAACAGATCGAGAGCCTGAGCAGCCGGGTCGCCGAGCTCGAGCGACGCCTGGGGCCATCCACCCCGGATCGATCGGCTGTTTCCCCCGCAAGCCGCCCGGAGACGATGATCCCGCGGTCCCCCGCGGCCCGTCCCGGCAGGCCTCCGGGCGAGCCCGCGGGAGGGGAACCCCACAGCGTCTCCGAAGCGGTGATCCGCTGGGCGAGCCGTGCGTCGCTCTTTCCCCGCCTGGCGACGCTCTGCTTCCTGATGGTGGTCGCCCTGATCCTGCGGACCATCACCGACAATGGAATCGTCAACGCGCTCCTCGGCATGGCGCTCGGCATGGGCTACGCAGCCGCCCTCATGGCGGCCGGCTGGTACCTGTACCGCCGGGACAGCTCCCTGGCGCCGGTGTTCGCCGCCTGCGGGGCGATCCTGATGTCGAGCATCGTGGTCGAGACGCACGCCCGGTTTCGTTCGCTCCCCCTCGTCCCCGCGTACTGGACGCTCATGGCCACCGGCGCCGGCATGGCGTTCGTCAGCCGCCAGTTCAAGGCCTTTCTGCCGGTCTCGGTCGGGACCCTGGGGATGTGTCTGGCCGGCGCGGCGATCGACTACCCGGATCCGTTCTTTCCGTACCTCTTCATGATCCTTCTGACGGCCAACCTCCTGGGGTATTACGCGGGGACGCTGCATCGCTGCGGCTGGCTCCGGTGGACCGTGCTCATCGTCACCATCGCCATGTTCCTTCTCTGGGGGATGCGGCTCCACGCCGTTGCCGCCCGCAAGATCACGGCGGCGGCAACGCTGGCGCCGGGATGGTTCCTGCCGGTCCTGGTCCTGGCCAGCGTCGCCTTCCCGACGATCGCTCTCCTGGGCATCGTCCGGAGCGGCCGCGAGAAGATTTCCGCGTTCGACTTCTGCCTTCCCGCGATCAACGCCGTCGGGTCGTACCTGGCCGCCGGGGTCGTCGTGACCGAGGCCGACGGAAGCGCGCTCGCGCTCAACCTCGTGGCGATCCTGTTCGCGCTCCTCCATTTCGGGGCCGCCTTCTGGCTCGCGATGCGGAACGTGGAGGGAGTCCCCGGCACAAATTCCTTCGTCGTCGCCGGCAGCGCGCTCCTCGCGCTGGCCCTCCCCGCCGCCCTCGGCAGCGCGCCGGCCGCTTCCGTGCTCGGCGCCGCGGCCCTGGGCGTGGCCGTCGTTTCCGACCGGTGGGGCAGCGGCGCG
>JBLNEU010000186.1:0-6202 GCA_050263015.1 Deltaproteobacteria bacterium
CGCACGTCCTGGGCGTTTCGCTGGGAGGAATGATCGCGCAGGAGGTGGCGCTGCGCCACCCCGGGCGGGTGGAGCGGCTTGTGCTCGCGTGCACGAGCCCCGGAGGGACAGCGTCGGTGCGGCCGTCGGACGAGGCGCTTTCCGCGTTCGGCCGGTCGCCGGAGGGGAACGCCGAGCAGGAATTGCGGCGGATGATCCCCTTCCTCTACACCGGGCGGTTTGCCCGCGAGCATCCCGGCGAGATCGATGCGTTCGTCGCCCGGCGCCTCGCGCACCCGACGAGCCCGGAGGGGCACGCAGCCCAGCTTGCGGCGGCGATCGGCCACGCGGCGGCAGAACGTCTTTCGGCCGTCCGCGCCCCGACGCTCGTCATCGCCGGAACGGACGACCGGCTCATTCCGCCCGCCAACTCGCAATGGATCGCGCAGCGGATCCCCGGGGCGGCGCTCGTGCTACTCCCCGGCGCTCCGCACCGTCTCTTCGCCGAGACCGCCGGGGCGTTCAACCGGGAGGTGCTCGCCTTCCTCGAAGCGCGCAGATGAAAAGTTCAGGAACGTCCCTGAACTTTCAGAGGGCTCCGGCATCCCGGAGGTCCTTCTCGAACCGGGACGGGTCGAACTTGTCGCCCGACACGATCTTTCCCTCGATGTCCAGGGTCGGGACCTTCCTCATCCCGTCGTTCAGCGCCATCACGATTCCGGCGGCGTCGGCGTTCGTGTCGATGTCGACTTCCTCGTAGGGCAACCCCTTCGCCCGGAGGAATTTCCTTGCGGCCCGGCAGTCGGGGCACCACGAAGTCGTGTACATCACGATCCGCTTTCCCACGTCGTCGTTCTTCTCCCCGGACCGGGCGCGCCTCACATCGGGGCCGGGCCCTCGGGCGGGAGGTTGAATTTGCGCCGCTCGCCCACGGCCCTGATGCTGTCCTTGTGGCACTTGACGATGAACGCCGCGGCGTGGAGCGGGTCGTCCGTCAGGTGAAAGAGCTTGAGGTCGGCTCTGGAGATCGCCCCTTTCTTCAGCAGCGACGCCTTCATCCACGCGATCAGCCCGCCCCAGTACTCCTCGCCCATCATCACGACGGGAAACCGGCGGATCTTCCCCGTCTGGATCAGGGTGAGGGACTCGAAGAACTCGTCGAGCGTTCCGAATCCGCCCGGCATGATGACGTACCCGGCCGCGTACTTGACGAACATCACCTTGCGCGCGAAGAAATGTTTGAACGTCAGGCTCTTCTCCTGGTACTTGTTGGGGCGCTGCTCCTCGGGAAGCTGGATGTTGAGCCCGATGGAGAGCCCCTTGCCCCGCTTGGCCCCGCGGTTGGCGGCCTCCATGATTCCCGGCCCCCCGCCGGAGATGATCGAATAGCCGTGGCGCGACAGCGTCTCGGCGACCTTCAGCGCCGCCTTGTACGACCACTCCGTCCGCTTCGTCCGGGCGCTTCCGAAGATCGACACGGCCGGCCCGACGTCGCGGAGCGACTCGTACCCTTCCACGAACTCGCTCATGATGCGGAAGACGCGCCAGGTGTCGATTCCCGCGAACTCCTCCAAGGTCTCCTCCCTATGCTTTTCTGGACGTCTTGGCGTAGAAGACCTCGAGGACCTGGACGACGTCCCTGCTTCCGCACTTCGGGCACTTTCTCTTTCCCTGCTCGTATTCCCGGAAAGTGAGGATCTCCTGGAACCGCTTGCGGCACTTTTTGCATTCGAAAGAGTACGTCGGCATCGCGATCCCTCCTGTCGGCGAGCGTTGACGTCGGGCGACTCCCCCATTCTTGTAGATGCCATAAAGGACGGGGCGAGGCAAGGCCGCAATCCCCCGCGCGGCGATCGGGGGCCCGGGCGAACTTCCGGCCTGCCCCGCCGCATCCAACGGACATGTACAGCGCCTTCATGGATTACGGCGAGGTCCTGGTCACGGGCGGGACGGGCTTTGTCGGTCGCCACGTGGTCCGGGCGCTCGTCGCCCGCGGATTTCTTCCCCGGCTCCTCGTCCGGGTCGGGTCCGAGGACCGCATTCCCGGGGACATCCGGAGCGCCTGCCGGATCACGCCGGGGGACGCGACGGACCCCGAATCGGTCGAGAACGCGGTCCAGGGGACGAGCGCGATCGTCCAGCTCGCGGGCATCGTCCGGGAGTTTCCGGCGAGAGGAATCACCTTCGAGCGCGTCCACGTCAAGGCGACGCGAAACCTCGTCACGGCGGCCCGCCGGTGGGAGGTCCCCCGGTATGTCCACGTCAGCGCGCTGGGCGCGCGGCCTGGAGACCCGTCCGCCTTCTTCGACTCGAAGGGGCGAAGCGAGGAGATCGTCAGGAATTCCGAATTGCGCTGGACCATCATCCGCCCGTCGGCCGTCTTCGGACCCGGGGACCGGTTCATCGACACGCTCATCCGGCTCCTGCGGCGATCGCCCGTCGCGGCGGTCCCCGGCGACGGCGGCGTCCGGTTCCGGACCGTGCATGTCGAGGACGTGGCGGCCGCGATCGGCGATGCCGTCTCCCGGCCGCGGACCGAGGGGCGTTCCATCGACCTGGGCGGTCCCGAGACGCTGTCGCTCGACGACATCGTGGACGCGGTCTGCGCGGCGCTCGGACGCCGGGTCGTGAAGATTCATGCGCCGCTGCCGCTGGCGCGGTCCCTGGTGCGCGCCTTGTCCCGGTTCGAGAAGTTCCCCTTCTCTCCGGGGGAGATCGACTTTCTCGCCGCGGACAACATCTGCGAGAGCGGTCCGTACTGGTCCGAGCTCGGGCGGACGCCGCTGTCGCTCAAGGAGTACCTTGCCTGCATCCTGGGACAGCGGCCGGGGACGCCGGCGCGCGTTCCCGGGGCCGAAGGCCCGGGCGGCGCCGCGGGGCAGACGCCGGGGACGCAACTTGGAGCCGAGCCGCCGTCGCGCAAGGCGGCGTGACAGGCGACCGTTTTTCCCACAAGGTTCTTCGACTGAAAGCCAATCCAAAACCAGGGATAAATATTTACCGATAATTGGGAAGTATTTGGGCACTCCTTTTCATCGTATTCCCCCGTCCCACCACGACACTTAAATATCATCATTATTTTCGGCATGTTATGTTGGCAAGTCCGCCGGACTGGTTCTTGCTCTTGAAAAGTCCCGGAACGGTCGGCATCGAGGGGGACCATGCGGCAAGTCGTACGCATCTTGTTGATTTTTGCGGCAATGGCACTCGCTTCCGCGCCGGGTTTTCCCGGATACGACGGGTACATCGACCTGCATCCGGAAGGGTGGAAGGAGTCGGCAGCGGTCTGCATCAACCTGCGGGGAGACGTGGCGGGATACGGCGTCACCGGCCGGGGCGAGCGCGGTTTCCTGTGGTCGGGCGGGCGGATCGCCGAGATCGTGCCGCCCGGCGCCGACAGCTCGCGGGCATCCTGGGTCAACGGGAACGGCGACGTTGCGGGGACGGCCGTGGTCGGCGGCGTTTCCCACGCCTTCCTCCTTTCGGACGGACGGTACCTCGACCCGACTCCCGGCTGGGCGTATTCGACGGCGGTCTTTGTCGGGGACGACGGAACCGTTGCCGGCCTGGGCGAGTTCGGCGCCTACATTTCCCGGAACGGCGTGACGGAGATCATTCCCGGCTTCACCGACGTCGTGGGAGGCAACTCGGCGGGGCAGCTCATCGGGAAGAAGGACAACAACGCGCGCCTCTACGACCCGGGGAGAGGATACCTGGACGTGACCCCCCCGCTCGCCGCCGAGGCGGTACCGGGCGCCATCAACGAGAACGGGCTCGTGGCCCTGACCTCCTCCTCTTCCGGGGGGGTCCAGAAAGGGTTCGTCTACTCCGACGGCTGGTTCATCCAGATGACGCCCCAGGGATGGGACACGTCCCATGCGAAGGCGGTCAACAACCTCGCGGCGGTCGTCGGCTTCGGCGATTCCCAGGGGACGCGGCGCAGCTTCGTTCGGAAGGGGGCCGACTACGAATTCATCGCGTTCCCGGGCTGGGCGTCGACGGAGGCGGTTTCCCTGAACGACGGCGGGCAGGTGGCGGGGTCCGGCCTGACGGCCTCGGGCGAACGGCACGCCTTCGCCGCATCTCCCGCGGGGACGTCGACCGGCCCGGATTCCGGGCAGGGAGCGACCGCTTCGGGAGGCGGGGGATGCGCCATGGTCCCCGGCGCCGCGGGAAGCGGGGCATCCGCCGGCTCCGCGGTCGACGCCGCACTCCTCGCCTTGCCTCTCCTGGTCCTGCTCGGTCGCCGCTTCCGGAAACAGACTGCCGGCGCGGGACCTCTCACACTCCCACGATCTTGACCAGGACCCGTTTCCGCCGCCGCCCGTCGAACTCCCCGTAGAAGATCCGCTCCCACGGGCCGAAGTCGAGCTTCCCGTCGGTCACGGCCACGACGACCTCCCGCCCCATCACTTGACGCTTCAGGTGTGCGTCGGCGTTGTCCTCGCCGGTCCTGTTGTGCAGGTACCGGTCGACCGGCTCGTGGGGGGCGAGTTCTTCGAGCCAACGCTCATAGTCGGCATGCAGTCCGGATTCGTTGTCATTGACAAAGACCGAGGCGGTCATATGCATCGCGTTCACAAGGCACAGCCCCTCGCGGACGCCGCTCTCCGAGAGGGACGCCTCCACCTCCCGGGTGATGTCGACGAACCCCATCCGCCGGGGGATGTCGAACCAGAGCTCCTTCCGGTAGCTGCGGATGGCGTTCCCCCTACCCGGCGATGGCTTTCAGGAACCGGGACTGGACCTGCTCATAAAGGAGCGCCTTTTTGACCGGCGGCAGAGAGACGATGATGCGCGTGACGGCCCGCAGGGCGGCGTGGTCGAGCCGGTCGAAGTCGTCGAAGAGCAGGTTCTGGAACCGTCCCCGCTCGATGGCCATGGTCACCGTCCGGCGCCAGGCGTTCTCCGGGACGACGATCCGCTCCTTGCGAGGCGCCATCCGGAGCGCCTTCTTCGCGCACGCGGGCCTGCAGACGCCGCACCCGAGGCAGATCTCCTCGTTCACCGCGGCCCGCGCCTCCTTTCCCTTTCCGTCGATCGCGATCGCCTTGACCGGGCACCGCCTGGCGCACAGCCCGCACCCCGTGCATGCCGCCCGGTCGACCGCCGCCAGAAACGGGGACGTGACGACTGCGTCGAACATCCGGAACTTGTTGATCGCCGAGAGCATCGCGCAGCAGCAGCCGCAGCAGTGGCACACGAATCCCGGTCGCTTCCTCACGTTTTCCCCGATGTGGACAAGTCCCGCCTCGCGGGTGGCCGCGAAGATGTCCAGGGCCTCCTCCCGGGAGATCTTCCGGGCGAGGCCGCGGCGGACGAGGAACTCCGCCGAGGCGTTGAGCGTCGTGCATACCTCCATCGGTTTTTCGCACGGCTTTCCCGCGTGCTCCTGGATATGCCGGCAGTAACACAGGGAGACCGCATGTGCCTTCGCGTCGCGGACCAGATGCGCCGCCCGCTCGTAGTCGAGGATCCGGGTCGCGTCGTCCGGGTCGAGGGCGCCCTCGTGGACGAGGGTCCGCCCCGCCTGGACCTTCCCGGCGAAGACGGACCGCGCGAAGGCGGGGTCGTCGTGGGCGTAGGCGATCATGTGCCGCGCGATCTCCTTCTGCGGGATGTCGTCGCGCACGCGCATGAAGGCGAACTCGAAGAACCCGATGACCGTGGGGGAGAGGATGTAGACGGTCTTGCCTCGGCGCTCGAAGTCCATCACGAGCCCCTTTTCGGCCATCCGGTCGAGAACGGGCCGGAGCGCCTCGGGCGTCTTCCCGGTCCGCCGCGCGACTCCCGCGATGTCCGTGAACCGGATCGGCATCCGGCAGCCGACCGCGGCCTCTTCCTCCGAGAAGAGACGCTTCAGGATCTCGTAGAGCGCTTCGGCGGGCGGGGCGCCGATGGGAAACCGGTCGAGCCGCT
The DNA here is from genome assembly GCA_050263015.1 of Deltaproteobacteria bacterium. Classification (GTDB taxonomy): domain Bacteria; phylum Desulfobacterota; class Deferrimicrobia; order Deferrimicrobiales; family Deferrimicrobiaceae; genus JBLMWX01. The sequence continues at coordinate 5,899 of JBLNEU010000186.1, forward strand.
TCTGGAGACGTCCGTAGATTCCCTGCCCGTTGCGGATGTGTCCCATGTCTCTCGGCCCGCCTCTCGACCGAGGATACCACAACCCCCCGGATGCCCCGTAGCCCTGAATTCATTAAAGGTTTCCCCCAACGCGCGCGATAAGGCGGATGGGCGGGTTCGCGCGCGCCCGGAAACGGAAACGATATCGGTGTCGAGGGACGCGGACAAGATGGGCCGCACGGGCAAGACAGTCCTGATCGTGGACGACGAAAGGACCCTTCTCCATACGTTCTCGAACTCCCTCAAGGCGTACGCGTCCGATCTC
>JBLNEU010000187.1:0-4640 GCA_050263015.1 Deltaproteobacteria bacterium
TTTTCCTGGGGATAGAGGGGCGTCAGGTTGTCGAAGATGATCTTGTCCTTGCTGATCTCGGGGTCCTCGGTGTTGATCTTCTCGACCTTGAGGAGCGCGAAGTACCGCTCCTCGCCCTTGGGCGCGCGGATCTGGCCCGTCACGGTGTCCCCCGTGCGCAGGCCGAACCGCCTGATCTGGGAGGGCGACACGTAGATGTCGTCGGGACCCGGCAGGTAATTGGAATCGGGGGACCGGAGGAATCCGTACCCGTCCGGGAGCACCTCGAGCACCCCCTCGCCCGAGACGATGACCTCCTGGTCCGTCTGGGCCTGCAGGATGGCGAAGATGAGCTCCTGTTTTTTCAACCCCGCCGCGCCGTCGACGTGGAGGGTCTTCGCGATCTCGGTCAGGTCGCCGATGCGCATCGCTTTCAGATCTTTCAGGTTCATGCACGTTCTCCCGGACCTAATGGGGTTTTGTGGATTGAATGACCGCCATTGCCAATGAATGGATAGAGAAACTCCGGCAGGTGCCCCAGCCAATTCTTAGGATTCATTCTCCGCCGGACGGTTTCGAGATGTCAAGGAAAATAACGGCAGCCGGGCCTAGTCCCTGAAGGCGGCGATCGCGTTCCCGCCCCGCCGCGTCGATTCCAGGACCATCGCGTCGGCGTACGGGATGAGCACCCTCTCGGTGTCCCCGTCCTTGGGATACGACACGATCCCGATGGCCACGTTGAGCGTCACGTCCCCCTTGCCGACCGGGGAGGCGTTCATCGCGTCGACGACGCGTTTCATCGCCCCCGCGGCATCGGCCTTGGCGAACCTGGGCATCAGGACGTAGATCTTCCCGCCGGAGCGCGCCGCGTAATCCACCTCGCGCAGGACCTCCCGGATCCGCCGGGCCACCTCGGCGAGCGCGGCGTCGGCGGCGACGTGCCCGTACACCTCGTTCATCTCCCGGAGACGGCGGACCTTGACGAAGACGAGGCTCACGGGGTGATGGAATTTCATGCCGCGGGTGAGCTCGCGGTGAAGGACCTCGTGGAAATACTTGAATGTCGAGAGGCCGGTGACCGAATCCACGTCGGGAACGCGGGAGATCTTCCCCCGGAGGTTCCGGATCGCGAGGAACAGCGTCGCCAGGCGCGCGAAAGCCGCGAACGCTTCCCGCGTCGCCGGGGTGAGCAGGTCCGGGTCGCCGGAGTCGGCGATGAAGACCCCCAACGTCTCGCCCTGGACGCGGCAGGGAGCGGCGTAGAGGCTCCCGTATTCGTGCTCGAGCCGGAACGACGGGTCCCTGGAGCGGGGGTCGTCCCCCCGGACGGCCACCTCGCCCTGCATCGCCGCGGCGACAAGAGGGAGGGGCCGGCGCGCGTACATCTGCTTGATGAAGTTGCCCGAAAGGCCCCGGTGGGCGAAGACGGACACGTCCTCGCCCCCGGAATCGATCGCGATCGTCGACGCGGAGCGAAGGCGGTAGTTCTCCACCAGGAGGTGCATCAGGTGGTTGCCCTGCTCCTCCTCCGTATACCTGCTCTCGATCCGGGCCAGGATTTCGTTCTCGATACGGATTCTCGCGTCGGCGCTGGCCATGGGAACTCCGCGGGGAAGGAAGACCGGGAAACGTCTACGGTTCCTGCATCCAGAGTATATAGATAAAACTTAGCTGGCGGGCGGTCAAGGACTTTTCGCGGCGGTACGAGTGGAAGGACGGGGAGCAGATCGTGCAGGGGCCGACCGCCTCGACGCGGCCCGGCGAAAGCCCCGCGGCGACCAGGGCATCGACCGCGAGGGCCTGCAGGTCGGCGTTCCATTTCCCCGGTCCCTTCCCCTTGAGAAGGCGCCGGGCGCCCCCGGGCAGCGGCCGGAGCCGGTCCGCCACTTCCTCCCCGACTTCGTAGCAGCAGCCGCGGGCGGAGGGGCCCGCCGCGGCCACGAGATCTCCCGGCGCCGCCGTTCCGGGGCGGTCGACGAGGCGCCGGACCGTATTCTCCACCACGCCCGCCGCGAGGCCGCGCCAGCCGGCGTGCACGGCCGCGCACGCCGGACCGCCCCGCCGCGCGACGAGGATCGGAACGCAGTCCGCCGTGTGGACCCCGGCGCCGGTCCCCGGGCGGGCGGTCCAGAGCGCGTCCCCCTCGCGCCTCCGCGCCCCGCCGTCGGCGAGGTCGCCGTCGGCGAGCTCGAGCGCCGACGCGGAGTGGACCTGCCTGAGAAGCCCGATCCGGGACGGGGGCACGGAGAACACGGTCCGCAGCCGCTCCTCGTGCCGCCGCGCGGGGACCGGGTCGATCCCGAGGAAGGCGTGGTAATACCCCGCCGCGCCCAGGAGCAGGGGCGACTGGACGATGCGAGGCGGGATCATCGCCGCGCGGCGCCGACGGCTGCGCGGAACGCGTCGAACTCGGGCGGGTCCGGCACCGTGAATTCCATCCACTCCCCGGAGGCGGGATGGACGAAGCCGAGGTGATACGCATGGAGCAGGAAGCGCGGGACGGCGATCGACGGGGCCCCCGGCCCCTTGCCGAGCGTCACGTTCCGGGGCCGGCCGTAGACGTCGTCCCCGACGATGGGACATCCCAGGTGCGCGCAGTGGAGGCGGACCTGGTGGGTGCGGCCCGTCTCCAGGCGGAACTCCGCGAGCGTGAAGCCGCCGAACGACTCCAGGCACCGGTAATGGGTCACGGCGCCGCGCCCGCCGCGCGGCAGGACCGCCATCTTTTTCCTGTGGACCGGGTGGCGGCCCACCTGCGTCGTCACCGTGCCCTCGGGACGCCGGGGCCTCCCCCAGACGATTCCGCGGTAGCGGCGGGACATGCGATGGGCCGCGAGCTGCGCCGAGAGGCGTGCGTGGGCCGCGTCGTTCTTCGCGGCGACGAGGAGGCCGGACGTGTCCCGGTCGAGGCGGTGCACGATCCCGGGCCTCTCGACGCCGCCGATCCCCGAGAGGGCGTCGGCCCGCGACAGGAGAACGTGCACGAGCGTCCCCGCCGAGTGCCCCGGCGCGGGATGCACGACCATCCCCGCCGGCTTCTCGACCACCATCAGGTGAGCGTCCTGGAACAGCACGTTGAGGGCCCTGTCCTCGGCGACGAGCTCCGATGTGCGCGGCGCGGGCTCGCTCACCGCGATCTCCTCGCCCCCCTTGAGGCGCGCCGACGCCTTGGCGGTCGCGGCCCCGAGGGACACGAACCCCTGGTCGATCAGCTGCCGGATGCGCGAGCGGGAGAGGGCGGGGACGGCGGCGGCGAGGAAGCGGTCCAGCCGTTCCCCCGCACCGCCCGGCGGCACGGTGAGCCTGTGCGTGACCGTCACGGCATTCGCGGGCCGCGGGAGAGCGTCACCAGATCTTGGAAGGAATCCGGCCTGCCGGCTTCACGATGAGGTCCACCAGCGCCTGGTTGAAGAAATTGGTGTTCCTGACGACCTCGGGATCCACGCGGCTCAGGTAGTAGTTCTGCCCCTCCTCGATCTCGTCGCGGAGAAGGTCGAAAAGCGTGTCCTGCTCGATCCCCTCCTCGATCTTCTTCGAGTTGTAAAGGGCGATGTCCGATACGACCGCGCGCGCGATCCGGCGGGCCACGTCGGGATCCTTGACAACCCCCATCGTTCCCTCCTGGCCGGGTTTCCCTAACTATATACCTCATCTGTGGCGGAACGCCAGATACAACTGCGTTCCGTCCCGGTACACGAGCACCGAGACCATCTGGCCGCGGGGAAGAACCGCCACGCCCTTGCGGTACGATTCGACGCCGTTCACGGGGAAGCGGTTGATGCGCATGAGGACGTCGCCCTCGCGGATTCCTCCGGCCGCCGCGGGCCCGGCGGGGTCCACGCGGCCCACCTCGACTCCGCTCTCGATCTCCAGGTCCTTGAGGATCCGCGCGTCGATCCCCCGCACGGCAAGCCCCCAGGCGTCCACCGGCTCCTTCCGGGGCTGCGGACGCGGCTCGCTCCCCTCCATCTCGGCGATCGTCACCCGGACATTCACCCGCTCGCCCCCCCTCAGGATCTCCAGGGTCACCGTGGATCCCGGCTCGGCGGCCGCGATCTGCTTCTGGAACTCCTTGACGCCGCTCAGCCGGACCCCGGCCAGGGTGATCATGATGTCGCCCCTGCGCAGACCGGCCGACCCCGCGGGGCTGTCCGGGAACACCCGGTTGACGAGGACGCCCTTCTCCCCCTTGACGCCGAACGACTCGGCCAGGTCGGGGGTGAGCTGCTGGATCCCGACGCCCAGCCATCCCCGGCGGATCGCCCCCTTGCTGGCGAGCTCGCGCTCGACCGCGAGAACGGTGTTGATCGGGATCGCGAACCCGATGCCCTGGCCGGCGGACATCATCGCCGTGTTGATCCCGACGACCTCGCCGCGCGTGTTGAGCAGCGGCCCGCCGGAGTTGCCGGGATTGATGGACGCGTCCGTCTGTATCAGGTCGTCCGTGAAATCCGTTCCGAGATCCGTCCGCGCCGTGGCGCTGATCACCCCCAGGGTCACGGTGCTCTCGAGGCCGAAAGGGTTTCCGACGGCGATCGCCCATTCCCCGACCTTGAGGCGCGAGGAATCCCCGAGCACGGCCACGGGAAGCGACTTTCCGGGCTTGATCCTGAGAAGCGCGACGTCCGTCCGCGCATCGGCCCCGACGACGCGCGCCTGGT
>JBLNEU010000188.1:0-19367 GCA_050263015.1 Deltaproteobacteria bacterium
ATCATGGAGACCCTCTGGCCCCTGCTCCACAGCACTCCGAAATTCTCCGACCGGCTCACCGCCGTCGACCACGACCGATATCGGCTCGAGGAGACGGGGCGGACGAACGACTTCACGGTGATCCGCACGTCGGATTGGATCAACGTCATCCCCGTCACGGCGGAGGGGAACATCGTCTTCATCCGCCAGTTCCGGCACGGCATCCGGGAGGTGACCCTCGAGATCCCCGGAGGGGCGATCGACGCCGCGGACCCCGACCCCGCGGCGGCCGCGGCGCGGGAGCTTCGCGAAGAGACCGGGTTCGAGGCGGCGGCGTGGGAGCCTCTCGGTTTCGTCACGCCGAACCCGGCGCTCCAGAACAACCGGTGCCACACCTATCTCGCGAAGGGGGCATTCCGGGCCGGCCCGCCGCGCTTCGACACTTATGAGCGGATCGAGGTCGAGATCCTCTCGCGCGCCGAGGCGCTCCGGGCCCTCCGGGACGGCGCCGTCCACCACGGGCTCGTGCTCGCGGCATTCGGGCTCTACTTCGCGGCCGGCTACGACCTGCGGTGAGGGAGGACAAGCCATGCCGTACGTGAACGTGAAGATCACGCGGGAAGGGGCGACGCCGGAACAGAAGGCGGAGGTGATCCGCCGCATGACCCAGGTCCTCGTCGACGTTCTCGGCAAGAATCCGGAGACGACGGTCGTCGTCATCGAGGAAGTCGATACCGACAACTGGGGAATCGCCGGGGTGTCCGTGACGGAGAGGCGCCGTCGGAAATCGTGACGTCTATTTTCCTGGCCCGTTCGGGATGTTGGACGGGTGACGGCGCGCGTGCGCGTCTGCGGGAAGGATGAATCGCCGCCACGTCCTTTCTTAGAATCCGGAGCTCTTTGATCCAGGACCTTGACAGTTGAATATTTTTTTTGAAATGATGGATTATCTATCATCTGCCGGAGGGGACAATGGATAAGAAAGTGATTGTCGAGTTGACTACGGAAATTGTATCGGCGCACGCATCGATGAATGAGATGACCCGGGAGGATCTCCTGGACGAGATTCAGGCCGTGTTCCAGAAATTGAATTCGCTGGTCGGTCTCGAAGGCGAAGCTTTGGGAGGCGCCCCGCAGGAAGTAAAGCCGGCCATCCCGCTCGACGCGGCGTTCGGTCCGGAGAAGGTCTTTTGTATGGAGTGCGGCAAAGGATTTACCACGTTGAAAAAGCACCTGGCCATCAGCCATAACATGACGCCGAAGGATTACCGGAAGAAGTTCAAGGTTCCCTCGAAGACTCCCCTCGTGGCCCGGAACTATTCCGAGGCCAAGAAGAAGATCGCCCAGAAGCTCGGGCTGGCCGACAAGCTGGCCGAGGGGCGGAAAAAGCGGGCGAAGAAGTAAGGATCGTCGATCGCCCGGAGACGGTCGATCGGCGCTGACCCGACGCGCCCCGGGGGCATCCCGGGGCGCTTTCTTTCCGGCGCAGAAATCTTCCCATCCCGCGCGCGGCTTGATGCAGAATATCCCTATCGCCCCGAATTGCGTGTCGATGCGACTGCCAACCATGCGGGGGCCGGCGGAAAGGGGGGCTTGCGATGCCGTACGCGGCGAAGGATTACGGGAACCTGGTCGGGATGGCCGGATTCAGCGAGACGCTCCTCAAGAACCACTTCACCCTCTACCAGGGGTACGTGACGAACACCAACAAGCTTCTCGACACCCTCGGGGCCATGCTCTCGGAAGGAAAGACGGGAACGCCCGAGTACGCGGAGCTCAAGCGGAGGCTTGGCTGGGAGTTCAACGGCATGCGTCTGCACGAGCTCTACTTCGAGAACCTCGGTGGGAAGGATGCGCTCGACCCGGGGGGACGCCTGGGGAAGGCGCTCGCCGCGGAGTTCGGCAGCGTCGGGAAGTGGGAGGCGGATTTCCGCGCCGCGGGCGCGATGCGCGGGATCGGCTGGGTCGTCCTCTACCAGGACGCCGTCGCGGGCCGCATCGTCAACCAGTGGGTCAACGAGCACGACGTCGGCAACCTCGCGGGTGCGGCGCCGATCCTCGTCATGGACGTGTTCGAGCACGCGTTCATGATCGACTACGGCCTGAAGCGGGCGGACTACATCGCCGCGTTCTTCGGGAACATCGCCTGGAAGGCGGCGGAGGGCCGGCTCAGGTAGCCCCGGCGTTGCGCGGCAACGGGAGTCACGGGCTATTCGCGGCGACGTCCGGGATAGCCCGTTTTCTTTAGCGAGGCGCCGAGGGAACTTTGGACTACTACGCACAGGGGAGCCTGGTCGCTGCGATCGTCGCCCTCGCCATCGCGGGGTACCTGCGCGTCTGGGCGAAGAACGACACGGAGGCGCGGGCGTTCGCGGGCCTGTCGTTCCTCATCTTCCTCTGGTGCTTCCCCGAATACCTGTGGAAGACGCTCCAGTCCCATTTCTGGCACAAGGTGAGCCTCGGGGCGGTCATGTTCATCCCGCCCTTCGCGCTGCGGTACAGCGGCGCCGCGGTTCCGACGCGGCCGCGGTGGTTCACCACCGCGTTCCTCGCCGGGATCTGGATCAGCGCGGCCTTTTCCCTGACGATCCTCGACGACCGCCTGTTCGCATCCCCGTGGTGGAACGTGGCCGCGGTCGCGTACGTCTACCCGTGCCTCGGCCTGTCGCTCCACATCGTCGTCAGGCACGGGTTCCGGGCGATGCCTTCGGCGATCGAGCGGAAGAAGTACCAGTTTCTCCTGGTGGGAGGCGGCATCGCGAGCCTCGTCGCGCCCCTCAACTTTCTTCCCGGGACCGGGGTCTCCTTCCCGCCCCTGGCGGCGTTCGCGATCCTGCTCTTCTTCTACTTCATGGCGACGGGAATCCTCCATCTCCATTTCTTCGAGTTCCCCGACATCGTCGGGCGGGCGATCATCCTCGTCATCCAGGTCTTCGCGTTCGCGGTCGTCTTCGGAGGGCTCGAGCTCGCTTCCGGGCGCAAATTCTGGTTTCCCCTCGCCGGGGTGTTCCTCATCTCCTTCTTCCTCCTCACCTTCTATCCCGTGCTCATGCGGAAGCTCGGCGGCATCTCGTCGGACCTTCTGGTCCGGGAGTCCCGCAGCGTCCAGTCCCGGCTCGGGGGGTGCGCAAAGAGCCTCGCCGACGCCTCGTCCCTGGCCGAGATCGCGCGCACGGTCGAGGAGGGGCTGTCCGGAGTTCCCTTCGTCGCGAAGGCATCGTTGTGGATCCGGCCGGAAGGGGGGACCGACGAAGGGATCGGGACGCTCCCGGTGCGCGCCGACGAATACATGCGCGCCCTCTCGCGCTACGCCACCCGGTTTCCGTCCCTGCGCTTCATGGAGCACGGCGGCTCGCGGGCGGCCGACGTGGCCATCTGGGACGACTCCTGGGACGCCTCCTTCCCCATCATCCTGCGGGGGAACCTCGCGGGCGTCGTGCTCTTCCTGTGGAGGGAGAAGACGCCGTCGTTTCGGGAGATGGAGCTTTTGATCCCGTTTCTCGAGGGGATCGCGCTTGCGGCGGAGAACGTCCGCCAGAAGCAGCGCATCCAGCGGCGCGAGCACTTCGCGACGGTGGGAGAACTTGCGGCGGGGCTGGCGCACGAGGTCCGCAACCCGGCCGGCGTCATCAAGGGCGCCGCGCAGTTCCTCTCCCGGGAGGCGTCGTCCCGCGACCGGGAGTTCCTGGACATCATCGTGGAGGAGGCGGATCGGCTGAACGGCGTCGTCACCGAGTTTCTCGAGTACGCGCGCCCCGCGGAGCGCGTCCCGCAGACGATTTCCCTGCGGGAGCCGGTGGACCGCGCGGTGGCGCGCCTGCGGCGCGAGAAGGGGGACGTGATGGGGGCGATCCGGACCCACGTGGTGATCCCGGATGCCCCGCCGAAAGTCAACGCCGATCCCGCCGAGGTCGAGCGGGTGGTCTTCAACCTGCTGACCAACGCCGTCGAGGCGATGCCCGACGGAGGGAGCCTGACCGTGCGCGTGAGCGCGAACGGCGGGGAGGCGCGCATCGCGGTGGAGGACAGCGGGACCGGGATCGCGGAGACGGACCGGGGCCATCTGTTCCGCCCTTTCCATACGACCCGTCAGCGCGGCGTCGGGATGGGGCTCGCGATCTGCAGGCGGATCGTGGAGGAAAACGGCGGCTCGATCGCCGTCGAGAGCGTGGCCGGCAAGGGGAGCCGGTTCACGGTGAAGCTGCCGGAGGGATGACGCGATGAAAGGGAAGGTTCTCGTCGCCGAGGACGACCGCAACCTGAGGCGCGTCGTCAAGGCGATGCTCGTCCGGGAGGGGTACGACGTCGCCGAGGCGCCCGACGGCGCCGCCGCGATAGGCTGGCTCTCCGCCAACCGCGCGGACGCCCTCGTCTCCGACATCCGGATGCCGAACACGGACGGCCTGGCCCTGTTCCGCCACTGCCGCGAGAAGCGTCCCGAGATGCCCGTCATCCTCGTCACCGCCTTCGGGACGATCGGCGACGCCGTCGAGGCGATCCGGTCGGGGGCGTTCGACTACATCACGAAGCCGTTCGACGAGGCGGAGCTCCTGCGCGTCGTGGGGAACGCCGTTCGCACGGCCGCCGTCTCCGACCGGGAGGGAGTCCCCGGCGGCGGGGCCGAGGAGTGGTTCGGGATGGTCGGGCGCTCGCCCGCCTGGATCGACCTGCGCAAGCTCATCGAGAAGGCCGCCGCCTCGCCCTTCTCCGTGCTCATCACGGGGGAGACGGGAACGGGCAAGGAGCTCGTGGCCCGGGCCATCCACCGGATCAGCGCGCGCCGGGACGGTCCTTTCATCAAGATCAACGGGGCCGCCATCCCGCCCACGCTCTGGGAGGCCGAGGTCTTCGGCTACGAGAAGGGGGCGTTCACGGGGGCGGTGACGTCGAAGCCGGGGCGCTTCGAGCTCGCCGACGGCGGCACCTTCTTCCTCGACGAGGTCGGCGAGGTTCCCTACGCGATGCAGGGGAAGCTCCTGCGGGTCCTCCAGGACAGGGAGTTCGAGCGCGTCGGGGGCGTGAAGACCCTGACCGCCGACGTGCGCCTCATCTGCGCCTCGAACAGGGACCTGAAGAAAGCGACGGACAGGAACCGGTTCCGGGAAGACCTCTACTACCGGATCAACGGGATCCCGATCCATCTGCCGCCGCTGCGGTCGCGCCGGGAGGACATCCTCGCGCTGGCCGAGTACTTCCTGGCCCGCATCGGCGCCGAGATGGGGGGAGGAAGGCGGAAGCTCGCCGCGGAGACGGCGGAGATCCTCGGGAAGTACCACTGGCCGGGAAACATCCGGGAGCTGGAGAACGCCATCGGGCGCGCCGTGGCGCTGTCCGAGGGGGAGGAGATCACGCCGCCCGACCTGTGCCTGGCCCTCGCGGACATCGAGGAGGAGCCGGCGACCGCCGAGGAAATCCGGTTCCACGAGTCGGTGCGGGAGCACAAGCGCGCGATCATCCGCCGGGCGATCCGCCAGGCGGGCGGGAACAAGACGAAGGCGGCCGATCTCCTCGGCCTCTCTCCGACCTACCTGTCGCGCCTGATCCGGGTCCTCCGGGTCGAGCCGAAGGAGCCGGGCTGAAGTCTCGACGCCCGGCCGCGACGACCGCGCGGCCAACGGGGCGGACAATCGCCGCCGCTCAGGATTCCTCCCGGGCGAGATCCGCTTCGGAGGCCCGGGAGAGGGCCAGAAGCTCCCCGGGCGTGGTGACGAACATGTTGTTGGTCTCGCCCGCCGCCGGGTAGACCGTCTCGAAGCGCCTGAGCGACGCGTCCAGGTAGACGGGGATCCCGTCGGGAAGGGCCACCGGCGAGACGGCGCCCACCTTGAAGCCCGTGCGTTCCGTCACGTCCGCGGGCCCCGCCAGCCGCACCCTCCGCCCGCCGCGCAGCGCCTTCACCTTCTTGAAGTCCACGCGCCTGTCGCCGGAAATCACGACGACAACGGGCGCGTCGTCGACCATGAGAAGGATCGTCTTCGCGATCTGCCCGACCTCGACGCCGAGCGTCTTCGCGGCGAGCTCCGAATTGTGCGTCGACTCGTCGAAGGAATGGATCTCCTTGGCGATCCCGGCTTCCTGGAAAAAGGCCCTGACGTGCCCCGCCCCGCGCTCCTCCATCGGTCCCTCGTCCCTCCCGGGTTGTCGTCGTCCCGGTATTATCACAGAGAACGGCGGTGTTGGGAACGCGCCGCCAATGCGGTTAAAATGGAGTCTCGACGAAAGGAGACGGCAGGATGATCGCGCTTTCCGAGGTGTCCGCGGTCGCGGCGGCGCACGGCGCGCCGGTCTGCGGGGCCGCGCAAGTCGAGGCGCTCGAAGTCGGCCGCGGGGAGATCGAGCGGATTCTTCCCGGCGCGCGGTCGGTCGTGGTCGTCGCGGCGCCGCACTCGCGCGCGGCGATCGATTCGCGCAACATCCAGGTCGCCCAGTACGACACGATCCACGCGTACGGCGAGGCGGCGCGGGCCTCCCACGCCGTCGCCCTGTGGCTGGAACGGCGGGCGCATCGCGCCGCGGCGGTCCCGGCGTTCATCCCCATCGACATGTCCCCCCCGAAATCCGGGATGGAGGGTGCGGTGGACTGGCGCGGGGCGGGCGTCGCCGCCGGGATCGGGGGGTACGGGGAGAGCGGCCTGCTGGTGACGCGGGAGTTCGGCCCCGCGATCCGGCTCGGCGGCGTGGTCACGGACGCGCGGGTCGCGCCCGGCGCGCCGACGGCGGAGACGCCGTGCACCGGCTGCCGCCGGTGCGTCGACGCGTGCCCCGCGGGCGCCCTCGCGGGAGGAGGGGCGATCGACAAGCGCAGGTGCGGCGACAGGATCTTCTCGGGAGGGTACCGGGCGTGGCGCCGGTTCCTCCTCGATCTCGTCGAGGCGCCGCCGGATAAGCGGCGCGAGATGACCGGGGGCCAGACGTCCCTCGACCTCTGGCAGAACTTCATGACCGGCAACTACTACTACTGCTTCGCCTGCCAGGCGGCGTGCCCCGTGGGCAGGACCGCGCCCGATCCCGGTCCGGGCGGGAGAAGCGACCGTGCCTGAGGCGAAGGACGGGTTCCTGGGGATCGTCCTCGATTCCCTGGCGAGCGGCGTTCTCGCGATCGACCTGGAAGGGACGATCGTCGTCTTCAACGAGGCGGCGGCGCGCCTCCTCGGCGTGCCGAAGGGCGAGGCGCTCGGGCGCCGCCTCCTGTCGATCGTCCCCAACTCGGGGCTCATGAACGTCCTCCGGACAGGCGCTCCCGAGGCCGGGAAGCCGCAGGCGATCGGCGCTCGCACGGTGCTGACGAACCGGTCGCCGATCGTCAGCGGCGGCGCGCTCGTGGGCGCCGTCTCCATTTTCCAGGACATCACCGAGATGGAGAAGATCTCCCGCGAGCTCGACTCGACCAAGATCATCTTGCGCACGCTGGAGGAACTGCTCGCCGGCGCGGGGGAGTGGATGCTCGTCGTCGACGCGGGCGGCGTCATCACGATGATCAGCGAAGGGTACGCCGAGTTCAACGGCACGACCGTCGCGGACGCCGTCGGACGGCACGTCACCGAGGTGGTCGAGAACACGCGGATGCACGTCGTCGTCCGCACCGGCGTCGCGGAGATGGGGGAGGCGCAGACGATCCGGGGGCGGGACGTCATCGTCAACAGGATTCCCTTAAAGGACGGGGACCGGGTCGTCGGGGCGTACGGCCGGGTCGTCTTCAAGGACGTCGAGCAGCTCCGGCAGCTCGCGGGGAAGCTCAACCTCCTCGAGTCGAAGGTGAAATATTACGAGGAGGAGTTGAGCTCGCTGCGCGGGGCGCGGTACACGTTCGGGAGCGTGGTGGGGTCGGGACCCGCCATCGCGGCCGCCAAGGAGGAGGCGCTCCGGGCGTCGCGGACCGATTCCACCGTCCTGCTCCGGGGGGAGACGGGCACGGGGAAGGAGCTGTTCGCCCACGCGATCCACGCGGCGGGTCCGCGGGGGAGCGGTCCCTTCATCAAGCTCAACTGCGCCGCGGTGCCGGCGGAGCTCCTCGAATCCGAGCTCTTCGGATACGCCGAGGGGGCGTTCACCGGGGCGAAGCGGGGCGGCAAGCCGGGCAAGTTCGAGATGGCGAACGGGGGAACGCTCTTCCTCGACGAGATCGGCGACATGCCGCTGCCGATGCAGGCCAAGCTCCTGCGCGTCCTGCAGGAGCGCGAGGTCGAGCGCGTGGGGGGAACAGCGGCCCGCCGGGTCGACATCCGGGTCATCGCGGCCACGGCGCGCGCCATCGAGGAGCTCGTCGGGGAGGGGAAGTTCCGGGCCGACCTGTATTACCGGGTGAACGTGATTCCGATCCGGATCCCCCCGCTGCGCGAGCGGGGCGAGGACATCGGCGAGATCGCGGACCGGATCCTTTCGAACCTCGCCGCCGACGCCGGGGAGCCGAAGCGTCGCGTCTCGCCCGGGGCCCTCGACGTCCTGCGGACGTGGGGGTGGCCCGGCAACGTGCGCGAGCTCCGCAACGTCCTGGAGCGGGCCGTCGCGATGACGCGGGGCGAGACCCTCCTCCCCGAGCACCTTCCGCCGCAGCTTCTGCGGGCGTCGTCCGCTCCCGGCAAGGCGGTCGTCCCCGGGTCGCTCGCCTCGGCCAAGGCCGACGCCGAGAAGCTGGCCATCGAGACGGCGCTCGCGGCCGCGCGGGGGAACAAGTCGCGGGCCGCCGACCTCCTCCGGATCCACCGCGTGAAGCTCTACGAGAAGATGAAGCGGTACGGGATCGCCGCCTCGCGCGAGTAGGCCCGCAAGACGCTCAGCGGCCCGGCCTGTACCCTTCCCGCAGGACCCTCTTCAAGGTTTTTCCCGCCGCGCTCCTCGGGAAGTCGTCGAGGATCACCACCTCGTGAAGCTGCTGGTAACGGGCTTCGACGCGCGCGTTGACCCACGAGCGGATCTCGTCGGCCGCGGCCGCGCCCGGCGCGGACAGGATCACGGCCGCCACGGGAGTTTCGCCCCACTTGTCGCTCGGGGCCCCGAAGACCGCGGCTTCGCGGACCGCCGGGTGCCGGGCGAGGATCTCCTCGATGTCGCGGGGGTAGACGTTGATCCCTCCGGAGATGATCATGTCCTTCTTCCGGTCCACGAGGTAGAGGAAGCCGTCTCCGTCGACGTATCCCAGGTCGCCGGAGCGCAGCCACCCGTCGACCACCGTCTCCCGCGTCAGGTCCGGGCGCTTGTAATATCCCGCCATGAGGATCGGCCCCCGGCCCGCGATCTCGCCCACCTCTCCCGCGGGCAGCTCCTCCCCCCGTTCGGAGAGTATCCGCATCTCGAAGAGCGGCGGCGGAGCCCCCACCGACCCCGGCTTCGCCGCGTAGTCGGTCTTGTCGAGGATGGTGACGAATCCTTCGGTCAGCCCGTAGAGCTCGTGGAACCGTCCGGGAAGCTCCCGGTTGAACCGCTCCTTGTGTTCCATGTGGAGGGGAGCCCCGAGAGAGCAGACAGTCTCGAGGGAATCGAGGGCCTCCGCGGAGAAAGCCGGGGAGGCGAGAAGCGCGACGATCTGCGACGGGACGAGAATCGTGTGCGTGACGCGCTCCCTTTCGACGGTCCGGATGAAAGCGTCCGCGTCGAACTGGCGCTCGAGGACGAGCGTCGCCCCGAGGTACATGGCGGGCATCAGGGTGAGGAACGACCCGTTGAAGACGATGGATCCCGCGTGGAGGAGCACGCTCTCGGGCGCGATGCGGTACGCCGAGGAAAAGAGGGTGCAGTACATTCCGCGGACGTAGTGGGTGTGGACGATTCCCTTGGGCATCCCCGTGGTGCCGCTGCTGTAGATGATGTTGTACGGATCGTCGCGCCCGATCCCGGCGTCGGGCGGCTCGGCGTCGCTCGCGGCGGATGCGAGCGCCCGCCAGCTCCGGTAGCCGCCGCCGTCCCCGTCCGTCAGGAAGCGCCGGCGGGCTCCGATCGCCGGGATCTCTCCGCGGACCGCATCCATGTGCTCCTTGAAGGCCCTGTCGGTGACGGCGAGGACCGTGTCGGAGTCGCCGAGAAGCGTCGCAAGCCCCTTTCCCCGGAGAAGGGGGCTCAAAGGGACGACGACGGCGCCCAGCTTGGCCGCCGCCCAGTAGATTTCGAGGAGCTCGAGGCAGTTGGGCAGGACGGTGGCGACCTTGTCGCCCTTCCCGATTCCTTCGGAACGGAGCGCGTTGGCCACCCGGTTGATCCGGCGATTGAATTCGCGGTACGTGAGCCGCGTATCCCCGAAGACGACGGCGGTATGGTCCGGGCGGTACCGGGCATGGCGTTCCGGAAGCGTTCCGAGAATCATGGCGAGCTCCGTGTGCGTCACTTTTTAGGTACCTTTTTTGGTATATGTCCCCGAATCGGTACATTATCGAAAACTCATTCGGCGACCGTCCCATGCGTACGCCAGTCGCCAAACGAGATGTTTATATGTTACTTTTTTGGTACATCGATGAGCAATAACACGGTTTGCCTGATTCATGAGCAAATGGAGTACCAATTTCGTGGCATTACGCAATTGGCGCATCCTGCAATCCTGAGCCATGGAGACCGGGCACGGTAATTGCGATACACCGTTTTGTTTAACTCGGACGAGGGGTGCCGGTGTACAAAGTCGGCGACGCGGCGGAGATGACGAAGGTGTTCACGGAGGAGGACGTCTATCTTTTCGCCGGGATCACCGGGGACAGGAACCCGGTCCACATCTCGAAGGAGTACGCGGCCGGGACCCGGTTCGGCGAGCGCATCGTCCACGGGATCCTCACGTCGGGGCTCATCTCCGCGGCCATCGGGATGAAGCTGCCGGGGACCGGCTGCCTCTACGTGTCGCAGACGGTCAACTTCCTCAAGCCCGTGAGGATCGGGGACGAGATCACGGCCCGGGTCGAGGTCGTCGAGGTGGTCTCCGAAAAACGGCTGCGTCTCCGGACGCAATGCATCAACCAGCGCAATGAAATTGTGATCGACGGGGAGGCGGTCGTCGTCCCCCCCAGGCCTGAACGAGTCAGGAGGGGAAACCCGACAAAGGAGGAGGGGCAATGAAGAAAGCCGCATTGGTTCTCGTGTTGCTGGTCGCGACGGCAGGGCTGGCCGCCGCCGCGGACACGATCAAGCTGGGCGGGATGTTTCCGCTGTCGGGCCGGGCCGAGGCGCTGGGCCGCGAGTGCAAGCTCGGCGCGGAGATGGCGATCAGGGAGATCAACGCGAAGGGTGGAGTCCTGGGCCGTAACCTCGAGCTCCTGAGCGGGGACGACGAGGCCAAGCCCCCGAAATCGGTCGAGCTGTCCAAGCGCTACATCCAGAAGGACGGGGTCGACTTCCTGTTCGGCGTCGTCTCCTCCGCGGGGGCGCTCGCCGTGGCCGAGGTCGCCAAGCAGGAGAAGGTGATCTTCATGGACACGATCGGGTCCACGGACGGGGTGACCAAGGAGAAGTGGAACCGGTACACCTTCCGCTCCGGGATGTGCAACTCCCAGGAGGCGAACTCGCTGGCCCTCTACACGGCGTCCAAGCACAAGAAGCTGACGAAGTTCTACAACATCGGGCCCGACTACGAATACGGCCGGACGATGTGGGAGCTCTTCAAGTCGAAGACGAAGGAGCTCAATCCGAAGGCCGTGTTCATCGGCGAGCAGTGGCCCAAGCTCGCCACGCCGGACTACACCCCGTTCATCAACGCGATTCTGCAGGCCAAGCCGGATGCCGTGTACTGTACTCTCTGGGGCGGCGATCTCGTCGCCTTCTTCAAGCAGGCGGCGCCGTACGGGCTCTTCAAGAAGATGAAGTGGATCATCGCCACGGGCGCCGACGTCAGCCTCGCCCGGGCGATGGGGAAGGAAATGCCCACGGGGATCATCGCCGACCAGCGGTACTACTTCCACTGGCCGGCGTCCAAGCGCAACCTGGAGTTCGTGAAGGCGTACCTCGCGGCGAACAAGGAGTACCCGAGCGCGTGGGCGCTGCAGGGTTACGACGGCGTCTACTTCCTGGCCGAAGCGGTGAAGAAGGCCGGCTCGCTCGACAAGGAGAAGGTCGTCGACGCGCTCGAGGGGCTCACGATCGACTCGCCGCGCGGCAAGGCGACGCTGCGCAAGGAGGACCACCAGCTCTTCGCCGACTACCTGGTCGGGGAGACCGGGTTCGTCAAGGATTACCCGATCGCGATCGTGACCAGGACGGAAGTGTTCCCGGCGGACAAGGTCATCTACTCGCTCGCCGAGTGGAAGAAGGCGCAGGAAGGGAACAAGTAGCGGCGCGGACGGGATTCCGGGGCCGCCCCCGGGGCGGCCCCGGCCCGTTCTCGCGGACGGCGGGAGAGGAATGGCGGGATCATTCGACATGTCGTTCCTGACGGTGCAGGTCTTGAGCGCCCTGCGGCAGGCGGCGTTCCTGTTCCTCATCTCGTCCGGGCTCACCCTGGTCTTCGGGGTGCTCAACATCCTCAACTTCGCCCACGGCGCCCTCTACATGCTGGGGGCGTACTTCATCTACTGGGTGACGGTCCAGGTCGCCGGGCCGGGCGGATTCATCCTCGCCCTGGTCGCCGCTCCCGTGGGGGTCGCCCTCGTCGCGATCGTCCTGGAGACGGGGCTTCTGCGCCGGATCTACATCCAGGAGGAGCTCTACCAGCTCCTCCTCACCTACGCCCTCGTCCTCATCATCGACGACCTCGCCAAGATCGTCTTCGGCCCGGAGTTCAAGTCAATCGCCAAGCCCGACTCCCTCGCCGGGTCGGTGACGCTGTTCGGGGGCACCGTCCCGGTCTACACGCTGCTCGTCCTCGTCCTGGCGCCGGCCGTGGCGGCGCTGCTGTGGTACCTGCTCTACCGGACGAAGACCGGGAAGGTGGTCCGGGCGACCTCCTCGGACCGGGAAATGGCCGACGCCCTCGGAATCAACATGTCGGTCCTGTTCACCCTGGTGTTCGCCCTCGGGGCGATCCTGGCGGGGTTCGGCGGGGCGCTCGCGGGTCCGGCCCGGACGGTGTTCCCGGGCGTGGGGACCGAGGTCATCATCGAATGCTTCGTCGTCGTGGTCATCGGAGGGCTGGGGAACCTGTGGGGTGCGCTCATCGGATCTCTCCTCATCGGCACGCTCGAGACGGTGGGGATCATCGTCTTCCCCGAGTTCGAGATGGCCTTCATCTACCTGCTCATGGTGGCGATCCTCATCGTGCGCCCGTGGGGCCTCTTCGGCCGCCCCCTCAAGGTCAAGGCGCTCTCCGAGAAGAACCTGAGCATGGAGGCCCAGGAGATTTCGCCCGTCCACTTCTGGGTCCATCCCGTCGCGCGGTGGATCCCGCTCCTGCTCCTGCTGCTCGTCCCGCTGGCGGCCGGGCGCTTCTACCAGTACCTGCTGACGCAGGTCTTCGTGGCGGCGCTTGTGGCGATCTCCTTCAACCTCCTGCTGGGGACGACGGGGCTCCTCTCCTTCGGCCAGGCGGCGTTCTTCGGGGTGGGGGCGTACACCGTGGGGCTGCTCGCGTCCAAGGCGGGCTTCGGACCGCTCCCGGCGCTGCTTCTCTCGGCCGTGACGGCGGCGGCGGTCTCCGCCCTCGTCGGCTATTTCTGCATCCGGCTGTCGGGCGTCCACTTCGCCATGCTGACGCTCGCCTTCGGGCAGCTCGTCTTCGCGATCGTCTTCAAGTGGTACGGCTTCACCGGCGGCGACAACGGCATCCAGGGGATCCCGGTGCGCCCCCTTTCCGTCGCGGGGCTCGGCAGCGTCGACATCGGCTCCACGAAATCGATGTACTACTTCGCCCTCGCCGTCGTCGCCCTGTCGGCGGCGATCCTGCGCCGGATCCGCTCTTCCCCGTTCGGGGCCACCCTCAAGGCCATCCGGGAGAACGGGCAGCGCGCCTCGTACCTCGGCGTGAACGTGAAGCTGTACCAGTGGACCGCCTTCGTGGCGGCAGGCGCCTTCACGGGGCTCGCGGGCGGGCTCTACGCGCTGATGGAGAAATCGATCTCTCCCGACATCATCAACTGGACGAAGTCGGCCGAGCCGGTGCTCATGACCATCATCGGCGGGATCTACACGTTCGTCGGCCCCGCGGTGGGGGCGGTCGTCTTCGTGGTGCTCAACTCGTACCTCGTCGCGTGGACCGAGAAGTGGGCCCTCGTGCTCGGGCTGATCCTGCTCGCCATGGTCCTCATGCTGCCGGGCGGGGGGGTGGGCTTCGTCAACGAGAAGGCGCGGGGCGCCTTCGGGAAGCGGGGCTGGATCCGGAAATGGGCATTCTCGAAGTCGACCGCGTCGTAAAGTCCTTCGGGGGCCTGCGCGCCCTCCAGGACGTCTCGTTCTCCGTGGAGAAAGGGGAGATCCGCGCGGTCATCGGGCCGAACGGTGCGGGCAAGTCGACCCTGTTCAACGTCATGACCGGGCTCCTGACGCCGGACTCCGGAACCGTCTCCTTCGAAGGGGACCGGATCTCGGGGCTTCCGCCGCATCGGGTCATCAGGAAGGGGATCGGCCGCTCGTTCCAGATCACGAACATCTTTCCGCGCATGTCCGTTTTCGAGAACGTCCAGGTGGCGCTGTTCGCCCACCACCGGACAGGCCGCGACCCGCTTCGGCTCGCCCGGACGTTCGCGGACATCGCGGAAGAGACCCTCGCGATCCTCGCCCAGGTCGGCCTCGCGGACAGGTCCGACCTCTCCGCCTCGATCCTGTCCCACGGGGACCAGAAGCGGCTGGAGATCGCGATCTCGCTTGCCTCCCGGCCGAAGCTCCTGATGCTCGACGAACCGACCGCGGGGATGTCGCGGTTCGAGAGCCGCGAAACGGTGACGCTCCTCAGGAAGATCTCCGAAGAACAGGGGTTGACCCTCGTGTTCACGGAGCACGACATGGACATCGTCTTCGGAATCTCGGACAGGATCACGGTGCTCCAGCAGGGGACGGTGATCGCCGACGGGACGCCCGCCGGGATCAGGGCGAACGCCGAGGTGCGCAAGGCGTACCTGGGAGAGGAGATCGCGCAGTAGTCATGGCCTTTCTCGAGCTTCGGGGCGTCAACACGTTCTACGGGCGCAGCCACATCCTCTTCGACGTGTCGCTGGCGATCGAGAAGGGGGAGGTCGTGAGTCTTCTCGGCCGCAACGGCGCGGGGAAGACGACCACCTTCCGCTCGGTGATAGGGCTCACGCCGCCGCAGTCGGGCGAGATCGTCTTCAAGGGAGAGCGCATCTCCGGCCTGCGTGCGTTCCGGATCTGCCGCAAGGGGGTCGGCTTCGTCCCGGAGGACCGCCGCTGTTTTCCCGACCTGACGGTCCGCGAGAATCTCGAAGTCGCCGCCCGGCGCGAAAAGGAGACCGCGTCCCCCTGGACGGTCGAACGGCTCTACGCCCTCTTCCCCCGCCTCGAGGAACGGGAAGGAAACCTCGGGAGCCAGCTCTCCGGGGGCGAGCAGCAGATGCTCACGATCGCGCGCACGCTGATGACCAACCCGGAGGTGCTTCTCCTCGACGAGCCGTCCGAAGGGCTCGCTCCCCTGGTGGTGGCGATGCTCGCGGAGATGATCCTCCAGATCCGGTCCGAAGGGGTCACGGTCCTCCTTGCCGAGCAGAACCTCCATTTCTGCGCCAAGGTGGCCGACCGGGGGTACGTGATCGACAAGGGGGCGATCCGGTACGAGGGAAGGATGGCCGACCTCCTCGCGGACGAGGAGGTCAAGGAAAAGTACCTTGCGGTGTGACGCACACGGCCGCGTCCGTCCCTGCAAGTACGGCTCGGCGCCTCCGCACGCGGGCCCCTCGCTCCGTCGCTCGCCTGGCGGGGGACACTCCTTCCCTGCGTCCCGGGCCGGAATCAGGAATGTCCCCCTGAACCTGCGCTCATCTCTGATGGCGCGCGCCTTCATACCATCGACCCTTGCCGGAAAGCTCCGCTCGGACCCGCATGCTGCGGCTGCCGAGCCCTGGAACGGCGGAGGCGAACGCGGCTTCACGCCGCTCGCGCTGGACCGATCGCCTCGTCCATCCGGGGAGGACACCTGATGGACTTCGAAACCTTCGCCCGGGAGGCGTTCGACCTCGCGGCGATCCCGGCCAGGCCCGAGGCGCTTTCCGGCGTCCGCGTCCTCGAGCTCGCCACGCGGATCTACGGGCCCGCCACGGCGGACTACCTCGGCGAGCTCGGCGCCGAGGTGATCAAGGTCGAAATGCCGGGGAAGGGCGACCTGATGCGGTACGTCGCCCCGGAAGGGTTCTTCTGGCAGGACGTCTCGCCCGCCTTCCTCCCGCAGAACCGGAACAAGCTCCACGTGGGGATCGACCTGCACCCGGCGGAGGGGAAGGATCTCTTCGTCCGCCTCGCGGAGGTCTCGGACGTCGTCGTCGAAAACCTGCGGGCGGGGACGATGGACGCGTGGGGAATCGGCTACCGGACGCTGCGCGAGAGGAACCCGCGGATCGTTTACGCCGCCAACTCCGGTTTCGGCCAGTGGGGTCCGTACGCCGCGGGGCGCGCCTCGTACGACGCGACGGCGCAGGCGGTGTCCGGGATGTCCGCCATCACCGGGTTTCCGGGGCGCTCCCCGGTCCGGGTGGGATTGTGGATCGGCGACTTCACGGGTTCCCTCTTCTCCGCGATCGCCGTTTTGGCCGCGCTGCACGCGCGGCGGCGGACGGGGCAGGGGCAGATGATCGACCTTGCCCAGGCGGAGGTCCTCGTCCGGGCGCTCGACTGGACGTGGCTGTACGCCGACCGCACGGGCCGGGACCGCGAGCGGGCGGGAAACCGCGACGTGGCGCTTCCCCCGTCGGGGATCTACCGGTGCGCCGACGGATTCGTCGCCGTGTCCGCCCGCGACGATGCCGAGCGCGCCGCCCTTTCCCGCCTGCTCGGCGGGGACGCTTCCCCGGATGCCGTGGCCGCCTTCGCCGCGGCCCGGACGCGCGACGAGATCGTGCGCGCCTCCGGGGAAGCCGGCTTCTCGGCCGCACCGGTAGTGGGAGGGAAGGACCAGTATGACTCCGCGCACCTGCGCGCCCGCGGCACGGTGTGGGAGCTCTCCGATCCCCTGTACGGGCGCATCGACGAGTTCGGGCCAGTGCCGAAGCTCTCGGAGAGCCCCGGGCGGATCAAGTGGACGGCGAAGCCGGTCGGGTACCACAACGCGCGGGTGCTCGGCGGACTTCTGGGCCTCTCCGGGGAGGAGATCGAGGCGCTCGAGAGCCGAACGGTCATCGGGAAATGGGCGGACATCCCCGGCGCGCGGCCTCCCCGCCCGCCGGCCGGCTCCTCCCAAGGGGACGCGGTGAAGGCGAAGGCGCCCGCGGGCGGAGCGCGAGGGGAGAAGGACGCATGACCGACTTCGCCGCCTGGGTCCGCGCGGCGACCGACCCGGCCGGGGCCGCCGGAAAGCCTGAGGCGCTCGAGAGAGTGCGCGTCATCGAGTACGCGCCGGGGCACTTCGGCGGGATGGTCGCGGCGTCGGTCCTCTCCGAGCTCGGCGCCGAGGTCGTCAAGGTGGAGCCGCCGGGGGGCGACCCGGCGCGCCGCTATGCCCCGGAAGGGATGATGGTCGCCGGCACAGGGCTGCCGTTCCTGTCCGAGGCGCGCAACAGGCGCTTCGTCACGCTGTCGCTCGAAGCGGCGGAAGGCCGCGACATCTTCCGGCGCCTCGCCGGCGTGTCGGACGTCGTCGTGACGACCGAGCCGGAGCGGGCGATGGAGGCGGCGGGGATCGGGTACCTCGCGCTGCGGTGCGCGACTCCGGCGATCATCTATCTGTCACTCTCCACGTACGGCGCTTTCGGTCCCGACGCGGCGCGCCCCGTCAAGGACGCCGACGTCCTGTGCCAGGCGCTCTCGGGCGTCCCGTACGTCACCGGCGACCCGGAAGGGGAAGGCCCGGACCCGGAGACGCAGGTTCCCACGAAGACCGGAAACTGGCACGGATGGTTCGCCCAGGGACTCTGGGGGGCGTGCGGCGTCCTCGCGGCGCTCAACTTCCGGGCGGACACCGGGAAAGGTCAGTTCGTCGACGTCTCCGGCGCGGAAGGGCTGATGAAGTTCGTGGACTACAACATCACCTGGATGCACACTGCCGGGCGCGAGCGGCGCCGCACGGGCGTATACGACCCGGCCGTCTTCCCGTACACCTACATCCGGTGCAGGGACGGGCACACGTTCATCGCCGCCTACAACGACGACGCGTTCGAGTCCCTCGCTCACATCATCGGCCGCCCCGAGCTGGCGAAGGACCCGCGCTTTGCGACCGGCCCCGACCGGACGAAGGCGGAGAACGAGAAGGCGCTCCACGCGATCCTCGAGGAGTGGTCGACGGCCCGGACCGCCGACGCGATCCTGCGCGAGATCGAGGATTACACTTCGAAGAAGAGCGGCCCGGGCGCGGCCGTGGTCACGGGGCGCGTCAACCGCCCCCTGGAGACCCTTGCCGAGGAGAACTGGCGAATCCGGGGCTGCTTCGCGCGGGTGCCCGCGCCGCCCTACGGCGAACTCCTTTTGGCCGCGCCGCCCTGGAAGATGAGCGGGACTCCGCCGCGGATCAAGTCCGCCTGCAGGCCGCCTGGAGCCGACAACGATGCGGTCTACGCGGAGATCCTCGGGCTGACGCGCGAGACGATCGCTTCCCTGTCGCAAGACCGCGTCATATAAGGGTAAAAACCAAAGATCCCCCGGGACAATGGCGGGAGCCCCGGGGGATCGTCTGCTGCCCGCAATCTCCAAGGCGGGTCGAAGCGGGCGGCCGTGGCCTCTTCGGGGAGAAGAGGCGAACCGTTGGGCGGTTCTCGTTACCTGTGATATCGGCGCCCCGCGCGCGGAACTTTACATTAAAATACACGGGATACACGGGGGACGGATTCCCGCGGGGGGCACTTGGAGATATCGGCGATACTGCGCGATCTGGCCGTGGTTCTCGCGATCGCCACGGGCGTCGCCTTCCTTTTCAGCAAGCTCCGGCTGTCGGTCGTCGCCGCGTTCCTCGTCGCCGGCGCGATCCTGGGGCCGACGGGGGCCGGACTTGTCTCCGAGCCCGAGATGGTGGACGCCCTGGCCGAGATCGGGGTCGTCCTTCTCCTTTTCACCGTCGGGCTGGAGATCTCGCTGTCGGCGCTGGGCCGGATGCGGCGGGAGGTCCTGCGGGCCGGGGGGATCCAGGTATCCCTGGCCGTCCTGCTGACCGCGCTGGTCACGGCGGCGGCCGGCTTCCGCGTTCCCGAGGCGATCTTCATCGGGTTCGTCGTTTCCCTCTCGAGCACGGCGATCGTCCTCAAGGTCTACGCCGACCGGATGGAACTCGACAGCAGCCACGGCCGGGTCGCCTTCGGGATCCTCCTGTTCCAGGACATGGCGGTGATCCCGATGATGCTCCTCGTCCCGTCCCTTCGCCAGTGGGAGACGGCGCAGGGCGGCGAAGTCCTGCT
>JBLNEU010000189.1:0-2568 GCA_050263015.1 Deltaproteobacteria bacterium
TCGCGCTCCAGCTGAAACGGCTCCGTCCGGAGGCCCCGGGACGTCAAGGAGATTGACACGCCCCCGGGACCTGCGGAAGAATGGAAGCACAGATCGGAAGTTCCCGTCGGGCGCCCAGAATGGGCGACAAGGGAAGATGGTGAGAATCCATCGCTGCCCCGCAACTGTAACCGGCGACGAAATCCGCGAATAAGCCACCGGGGGTGGTCCCCCCAGGGAAGGCGCGGAGAGTAGGCTCGAACCGGAAGCCAGGAGACCGGCCCGACAGGGATTTTCCCGGAACACCTTTCGCGGGCGAAGGGTCGGGACTGCTGGCGAGTGAACCCTCTTTTCCCCCCTGTCTTTCTCCGGCGAAGGAGAAAAGGCCGGGGGGATTTTTTTTGCGGCGGATTCCGGACAGGGACGGCGCGTGGGGAGGAATCGCGGGATGCACCCTTCGGGGAGCTCTCGCCGTCGTGCTGCTGGCTTCCCTTGCCCCCGCATCCCCTGCGCGCGCCGCATTCCCCATCGAGTTGAAGGACGACCGCGGCGTCGTTGTGCGCCTGACGTCCGCGCCGCGCCGCCTGGTCTCTCTTGCGCCCAGCCTCACCGAAATCGTTTTCCTCCTCGGGCAGGAGCACAAGCTGGTCGGCGTCACCCGGTACTGCAACTACCCGCCGCAGGCGGGAGCGCTGCCCCGGATCGGCGGGGTCGCGGACCCCGACATCGAGCGGATCGTCGCCGCCGCGCCGGATCTCGTCCTGTGCACGACGGACGGCAACCCCAAGGAAAAGGTGCGGGCCGTCGAAGAGATGGGCATACCGTGCTTCGCGGTATCGCCGCAGGACCTCTATGGGATCACCACCGCCATCGAGCGGATCGGCGCGCTTCTGGGTGTCCCCGAAAAGGCCAGGAACGAAGCGGTCGCCCTTCGGGCCCGGGCGGAAAGAGCGTCCCAAGCCGCGGCGGGGCAGGGGCCGAAGGTGCTATTCGTACTCTCCACCTCGCCCGTCATCGTGGCGGGGAAGGGGACCTTCCTCGATGAGCTGATCCGCCGGACCGGCGCGGGCAACGGCGCGGCCGCATACGCGGGGCGGTATCCGAGGCTCTCTACGGAGGATCTCCTGAAGGCCGCGCCGGACCTCATCTTCCTGGCGGCCATGGAGGGCGTCGAGAAATTTTCCCCCGAGATCACCCGCTGGAAGGAGATTCCCGCCTTCCGGGACGGGGAGATCGTCACGCTCGACGGCGATCTCGTGACTCGCCCGGGGCCGCGGATGGTATCTGCCCTGGAAGAGGTCTCTCGGGCCGTCTCCGCCTGGCGGGCACGCCATGGAAACGCCTCCGGAGGAAAGAAGGGGGGAAGGGGACGATGAGGCGTACCTCCCCGATCCTGGCGGTGCTTCTCGGCGCCTTTCTCGGGGCGATCGCCCTGTCGATCTCCGCGGGACCCACGGCCGTCTCCCTCCGGCAGGTCGTCGACGGGCTCGCGGCGATCGGGTGGGGGGGGATCCCTTCCGACTCGGGCGCCCGGGTCGTCCTCACGCTGCGGCTTCCGCGGGCGCTTCTGGATGCTCGTGTGGGGGGAGCGCTTTCCTCTTCGGGCGTGGCCTTCCAGGCGCTGCTGCGAAATCCGCTGGCCGACCCGTACATCCTGGGGGTTTCCGGGGGGGCCGCCGTGGGGGCCCTCGCGGCGTTTCTGCTCCTGCCGGGGGACTCCTTCCTCCCGCTCCCCCTGTGCGCCTTCCTCGGGGCTGCGCTGGCCGCCTCGGGGGTATTTCTTATGGCCCGCCGTCGCCGCGGGGTGTCGAGGGAGCGGCTCATCCTCATGGGAGTCGTGGTCGGGGCGTTCCTGAACGCCCTCATCATGCTCATGGTCGCCTTCTCCCCGCCGGGAAAGATCCCGGGAGCCCTTTACTGGCTGATGGGGGATCTTGGGCTTGGCACCCTCCCCCGCGTCGGCGTGCTCCTCCCGTACGTCGCCGCCGGGGCGGCCATCCTCTTCCTCCTCTCCCGCGGCCTGGACGTCCTGCTCCTCGGGGACGAGCCGGCCTTCACCTCCGGCTTGCCCGTGGAGAAGGTGAAGACCGCCGTCTATCTCACCGCGTCGCTTCTGGCCGGATCGGTGGTGGCCGTCTCCGGGCTCATCGGGTTCGTGGGGCTCATCGTCCCCCACGGCGCGCGCGTCCTCGTCGGATCGGGCCACCGCCGTCTGCTCCCCGCGGCCTTCCTCCTCGGGGGGACGTTCCTCATCCTTGCGGACGTCCTCGCCCGGTCGGCCTCTCCCTCGGGCGAGCTGCCGGTGGGTGCGGTAACCGCCTTGTCGGGAGCGCCCTTCTTCCTCTACCTCCTGCGGCGCAACGGGGGAAAGCCATGAGCGACGTCCTGCTTGCGGCCCGCGGGATTGCGTTCAGGTACGACGGCCGCGAGGTCCTCACGGGCGTGGATCTCTCGGTGCGGGAGGGAGAACTGGCCGTCCTGCTGGGGCCCAACGGCGCGGGGAAGAGCACGCTCCTCAAGATCCTTTCGGGTCTGCTTCCCCCGCGATCGGGAGAGGTGTCCCTCCTGGGAAAACCGCCGGAGTCGTAC
>JBLNEU010000190.1:0-4010 GCA_050263015.1 Deltaproteobacteria bacterium
TTCTCCCACCGGCCGAAGACGGCCTCGATCCGCGCGTTCCTGTTGGGCATCGGCCCGGTCCATGAGAGGCGCGCGAGGTCTTCGACGAGCCGGACCACGCGCCGCACCCCGGGGACGTGGAGCCGCCTGGCGATCGCCTCGGTTTTCGGGAGCCGGAAGATCTTCGCAGCGCCCCCCGGCCGCCCCGCGGCCCGGGCTTCCGCCGCCGCCGCGTCCAGGAGCAGGTTGGCGAAGAGCACGGTTTCCGGGAGCGGGCGTCCGAGGGATGCCAGGAGAAGCGCGTACCGGCGCTTCATCGGCGAAAGGGACCGGCCGCATGCCTCCGGGAGGATGACCCGCAGGATTCCCGACCGGCTCAGGTCGTCGACCGTCCCCGGGGGATTCGCGGCGAGCGCCCGCACGATCTCGCCGATCGCCCGCTCACCGGGGATCGTCCCCGCGAGCGACGGGGCCGCCGACCTGATCGCCCGCCATGTCCCGCCTTCGATCGTGTAGCCCGGCCGCTCGTTCTTCAGGCGGATGGCGCGCAGAATGCGCAGGGGATCCTCCCGGATCCGGTCCCGGGGATCGCCGACGCCGCGGATCCGCCTGCGGCGCAGGTCCGAAAGGCCGCCGAAGAAGTCGATCACCTCGCCGTGGATCCTGCTCCCGCGGAACCGGAACGCGAACGCGATGCTGTTGATGGTGAAGTCGCGGCGCGAGGCGTCGGTCCGCGCCGAAATCCCGTCGGTCCGCACGTCGAACGCGCGGTGCGCCGGCCCGGTGGATCGCTCGGCCCGGGCGAGGGCGACGTCGACATCGTCTTCCGACCAGTCGGTCGCGACCCTGTAGACGGGGAACTGCTTCCCGACGGCGACGATCCGCCGGAGACCCAGCTCCTTCGCGGGGAGGGATGCAAGGATCTTCCCGAGGACGGCGAACCGCACTCCCGTGACCATGAGGTCCACGTCCTTGCCGGGACGTCCCTCCAGGAGATCGCGGACGAAACCGCCCACGAGGTGGACGCGCCCTCCGGCGGCGTCGGCCGCGCGGCAGAAGGATTCGATGAAACGCCACAGCGCCTTCCGCCGGCGCAAGGCGCGCATCACCTTGTCGGACACGTTCCTCGGAACGGGGTTGTCGGCCGGCGCGGACACGCCTGTCTACGGGCCTCCAGACCGACGTCAGCGCGTCAGTCTCGCAGCGATCCGGTCCCGGTATTCGGGGAATCCGTCCAGGTCGACCGTTCGCCCGGACAGGACGCTGAGCTTGAGGAGCTTGTCGTTCAGCTCCCTGATCCTCGTCCTCCTCTCGCCGTCGTCCTCGACGGCCCTGAGAAGGTCCCGGAGGGCGACGATCTCCTTGCGGAGCTCGAGCTCGGGCGGGAGGCAACCGGCGTTCTTGAGAATCTTGTAGGCCACGCGCAGCTCCGGGGGGATCATCGCGTCGTCCTCGAGGTCGAGCGGTCGACCCGCGCCGGGGAGGCGGTCGAACTCCCCCCGCTCCATGGCCTCGCGGATCCGTTCCTCGGCGATGATCTCGAACGCGAACATGGCGTCTTCCCCGCCGGTTAACAACCGGGCGCCGACGGCTCATAATACCATGTGGGGGGGAGACCGGGATGGAACGCCGGTTCGGCCGCGGAACGATCGAGCTGGTCCTGGGGGACATCACGCGCGAGGAGGTCGACGCGATCGTCAACGCCGCCAATTCGTCCCTCCTAGGCGGCGGAGGCGTGGACGGCGCGATCCACCGGGCCGGGGGACCGGCGATCCTGTCCGAATGCAGGGCGATCCGCGAGAGGCAGGGCGGATGCCCCGCGGGAGAAGCGGTAATCACGACCGGCGGCCGGCTCCGGGCCCGGCACGTGATCCACACGGTCGGGCCCGTGTGGCGGGGGGGCGCGGACGGCGAACCGGGCCTCCTCGCATCGTGCTACGAGAACTCGCTCCGGCTGGCCGCCGGGATCGGGCTGCGGACGATCGCATTCCCGTCAATCAGCACCGGGGTGTACGGCTACCCGGTCGGGAAAGCCGCCCCCGTCGCGCTCGGAGCCGTCGCGGCGTTCCTCGAAAGCGGGGAGGGCGCTCCGGACCGGGTCCGGTTCGTCCTTTTCGACGAGAGGACGTACGAGGCGTACCGGGCGGCGCTCGAGCGACTCTAGCCCGCGGCGGGAAGCGCCAGGTACCGTTTCTCCCGCAGGGCGTCCACGACACGGCGGGCGGCCTCCTCGGGAAGCTCCCGGTCTCCGCGGACCTCGACGTCGGGATGAAGGGGAGGCTCGTAGTCGGCCTGCAGGCCCGGAACGCCGGCGGCGTCCCCGCGGTATCCCCTGCGGTAGATCCCCTTCGGATCCCGGGCGACGCACACGGCGAGCGGGCAGGAGACATGGACCTCGAGGAATTTCGGGATCGCCTTGCGGGCCCGGTCCCGGAACGCGCGGCGATTGGCCGTGGCGTCGAAGATGACCGGAACGCCGTGCCGGGTCAGGATTTCCCCGACATGCGCCAGCGAGGCGTAGAAGACGTCCCGCTCCCCGTCGTCGTAGCGGGCGTTCGGCGTGAAGACCTTCCTCAGGGCGTCGGACTCGAGAACCGCCGCATCGATCCCGAGCGCCTCGAGAGCGCGCGCGAGCGCCGCGGCGAGGGTCGACTTGCCCGACGCCGGCAGCCCCGTGATCCAGACCGCGAACCCCGGCTCCCGCACGATCATCCTCCGCACCACGCGTTCACGCGGCCCGGATCGAAGGAGGGCGCCTCGAGAACACCCAGGATGAAGTCGAACATCGCGCGGCGGACCTTCTCGTCCAGGACCGGGTACCAGACCGGACTTGCCATGACGAGCCCGCGGAAGGCGAAAAACGGCGCGGCGACCTCGAGAATCTCGCCGTCCCCGGTCGCGTCGAGATAGCGGTCCCAGAAGCGCCGGAAGAGCGTCTCGAATCCTCCGGCGAGCCGACCGCTCCTCTGAAGCGACGAGAACAGGTAGTTCCCCGTCAGGCAGGTGACGTCGTCGGCGGGCTCGCCCCATTCCCCCCGCGACCGGTCCAGGACGCTGAAGTCGGTCCCCTCCCGGAAGAGGATGTTGTAAGGGTGGAAGTCGCCGTGGACCTGGCGGAGGCGATGAGTCCGGTCCTTGATCTTCCATCGCCAGGCGACGCAGCGGCGCTCGATCTCCTCGAGCAGCTTCGGAGTGATGAACCCGTGCCGTTCCGGGTAGCTGTCGCAGAGGCCCATGATGCATTCTCCGTGACCGACAAGCTCGCGGATGCGCCGCGCGTAAAGCCCCGCATCGGGTCCCGGCGTCCGGTGGATGCCGACCAGGTAGTCGCACAGCGCGTCGGTCCGCGCCAGATCGAGATCGCGGAGGTCTCCTTCGGCCTGGAGGCGGGCGATGTCCTGGATGTAGGCGCGGCCCGGGACGTATTCGACGAGCAGGAACAGCTCTTCCGCGTCTCCCAGGGAGACGAGGCCGCCGGATCTTCTGAAGGCCCCGACGTCCAGGGAGCGCGCGTGGCGGGGGAGCCGGTTGTAGGCCCGGTGGTCCCAAAGGAGCATCTGGGCGCGGTCCGACATGTGCTCGTGCCCGAAGGGCCCCGGGCTCGTGGTTTCGAGGACGGCGCGTCGGGGCTCGCCGCCCGCGTCGTAGTCGATCAGGACGGGCACGCCGTAGCCGTAACCCTTGGCGGCTCCGGTCCGCACCGTTTCGCCCAGCGGGGCGAGTCCCGCGACGCGCACGGGCTTTCCGAGGACGGAGGCCAGGTAGGCCGAAAGGCTCTCCCGGTCAAGCTCGGGCATGACGGCGCCTCCGCGCTGGCCCGTTGTCTCGAATCGGGACGCGCCATTCGATTCTACACCCGCTTTCCTTCGCGCGGAACGGGGGCCGGACCGACGTCTTGCGACGCGTCCCGCCGCGAATTGCGGGCCGGCGGCTTCAATCTGGTAACATGGGCCCGGGCATCGGCATCAAATGGGCCGGAGCGCCGGAAGGGCCTCGAAGCCGGCCCCGAAGAGAGGGGGACCTTATGGAAG
>JBLNEU010000191.1:0-2524 GCA_050263015.1 Deltaproteobacteria bacterium
CTCCCCTGGCGACGGGCGTCGACAACCCGAAGATGGTGTCCCGTGCAGGCGACGGCATCCGGTCCATATTACAGCATCCGCACAAATACAGTAAGATACCTCCATGTCGAAGACGGTGATCGTCGGGACGGCCGGCCACATCGACCACGGCAAGAGCGCGCTCGTCCGGGCCCTGACGGGGATCGACCCCGACCGCCTCAAGGAGGAGAAGGAGCGGGGGATCACCATCGAGCTCGGGTTCGCCCACCTCGACCTGCCGTCGGGGACGCTCGCCGGGATCATCGACGTTCCCGGGCACGAGAAGTTCGTGCGGACGATGGTGGCGGGCGCCGTCGGGATCGACCTCGTGATGCTCGTCGTCGCGGCGGACGAGGGGATCATGCCGCAGACGCGGGAGCACCTCGACATCTGCCGCCTCCTCTCCGTCCCCGCCGGGATCGTCGTCCTCAACAAGTGCGACAAGGTTCCCCCGGACTGGATCGCCCTGCAGGAGGAGGAGGTCCGGGCGTTCGTCCGCGGAACTTTCCTGGAGAACGCTCCCGTCGTTCCGGTCTCCGCGGTCACCGGGGAGGGGCTGCCGCGCCTCGTCGCGGAGCTCGACCGCCTCGCGGCCGGCATCCCGGGGAAGGATCCGTCCCTTTTCTTTCGCCTCCCCGTCGACCGCTCGTTCACGATGAAGGGATTCGGCACGGTCGTCACGGGCACGATCGTCGGCGGAACCGTCGCGGCGGGGGACGAGGTCCAGGTGCTTCCCGGCGGACCCGCCGCCCGGATCCGGGGGCTCCAGGTCCACGGCGGGGCGGCGGCGCGGGCTTCGGCCGGAACGCGGACGGCGGTGAACCTCCAGGGCGTCGAGAAGGAGAGCGTGCCGCGCGGATCGGTCCTGTGCCATCCGGGGACGTTCGTCCCTTCCCGGGCGGCCGATGTCTCTGTCGAATATCTCGCCCTCGCCCCGCGCCCGCTGCGCAACCGCGCCCAGGCATCGTTCCACGCGGGGACGCACTCGTGCCGGGCGAGGATCGTGCTGTACGGCGCCGACGAGATCCCGCCCGGCGGCTCCGGGTACGCGCGGGTGCTTCTCGAGGAGCCGACGGTGCTTTCGGGCGGCGACCGGTTCATCCTGCGCGGCTTCTCGCCCCTGGAGAATTTCGGGTACACGATCGGGGGCGGGCGGGTGCTGAACCCGTACCCGTCCCCGCGCCGGGGACGCGGGGCGGCGATGCCGGGGCCGCTGGCGCGGCTTGCGGCGCCCGAACCGGGGACACGGATTCTCGCGGCCGCGGAAGCTGCCGGAACGCGGGGGATCGGCGAGACGGAGGCGGCCGTCGTCGCAGGGATCGGGCTCGCCGCGGCCCGCGCCGAGATCGGGCGGCTGCTGTCGTCGAAGGCGCTGCGCCGGGACCCGGAAGGGACGGTTGCGTGGCACGCCGACACGGCGGCGGCCGTGGGGCGGGCGGCGGCCGAGGGCCTCTCGGCGCTGCACGACCGGTTCCGGGAACGGGAAGGGTTCCCCGCCGACGAGATCGCCGCCCTCGTTCCGGGCGCGCCCGCCCCGGAGCTGGTGGCCCTCGCCCTGGCCGAGTCGCCGGCGGCCGGCCGGTCGGCGGAGCTGTTTTACCTGCCCGCGAAGCGGCCCCGCTCCGTGGAGCTCTCGTCGCCGCTGGCGCGCGCCATCGCGGAGAAGGTGCGCGGCGCGGGACTGTCCGCCCTTTCCAGGACGGAGATCGCGGACGCCCTGCGCGCCGCGGGGAACAGGGATTTCGACAGGACGCTCGAGGGGCTGGTGAAAAGCGGCGCCGTCGTGCGCGTCAAGGAGCTCCACTTCGACGCGGGCGCGGTCGGTGCCCTCAAGGAGAAGCTCGTCGCCTGGCTGGAGAAGAAGGGGGAGATCGCGGTCCCCGAGTTCAAGGAGCTGACGGGGCTGTCGCGCAAGTACGTCATCCCGCTCCTCGAACATTTCGACCTGACGAAAGTCACCCTACGGGTGGGCGAGAAGCGGGTGCTCAGGAAGGGAAAGTGAGGGGAGCGGGAAGGACCCGCGCTCCCCTCCTCCAGGCAACGACCCGGCCAGACGGGGCGCCGCGCCGGTCTCGGGCGGCTTACATCCCGCCCATTCCGCCTTCGCCCATGATGTGCCACATCCCCATCATCCCTATGTCCTCGTGCTCGATGATGTGGCAGTGGAACATCGTCATCCCCTCGTAGTCCATCACCGGAACGAGGATCCGGACGGTTCCCCACTTCGGGACGAGCACGACGTCCTTCCAGGCGGGGGTGCCCGCGTAGAGCGCCGCGCCGGCCGCGTCCCCGCCGGTGACGGAGAGCACCTGGCACGGGTTCACGTGCTGGTGGAACGGATGGTCCATCCCGCTCTGGTTGACGATCTCCCAGACCTCCCAGGTGCCGAGATCCGAGTGGATCGCGAAACAGTGCTCGTGGTCCAGGAATGTGAGACCGTTGATGTAGCCCCGGCCCTGCCCCATGGACAGTACGAGCCTCTCGGTCTTGGCCACCGTGTAGCCGG
>JBLNEU010000192.1:0-6035 GCA_050263015.1 Deltaproteobacteria bacterium
GGGGCTCCGGCGGACCCGGACCGGTACCTCTTCCGCCTCGCGGACGCCGACGAGGAGATGGCGGCGTTCCCCGGGGAAACCGCGCCGCGAATCGTGCTCTTCGGCCACACCCACGTTCCCGCCGCCTTCGTGCGGACGCGCGCGGGCGCCGTCGCGTCCGCCCCGCTCGAAGGATTCCGGCTTGCGCGGGGGGACCGGGCGATGCTGAACCCCGGGAGCGTCGGCCAGCCGCGCGACCGCGACCCGCGTGCCTCTTTCCTGATTCTCGACACCGACGCAGGGGAGGCGTCCTGGATCCGCGTGCCCTACGACGTCAAGGCGTGCCAGGCGAAGGTGATCGCCGCCGGGCTGCCGCGCTTCTTCGCGGCGCGCCTCTCGGACGGGACGTGAGGCGCCGGCCTTACCGGTTCCTGCCCCACACCGCGGACCTCATGGTGGAGGCCCGGGGCAAGGACCTGCCCGAGCTGTTTTCCCGCTGCGCGATCGCGCTCTTCTCCCTGATCACCGACAGGCGGTTCGTGCGGTCCGCGGAGACGCGGACCGTCTCCGTGGCGGCCGAAGTCCCCGAGGACCGGCTCTACCTCCTCCTGCGGGACGCGCTGCTCCTGTTCTCCGCCGGCGGGTTCCTTGCCCGGACCGTAAATGTTACGATGAAGGGGAACTCGGTCACCCTCTCGGCGGCCGGCGAGCCGGCCGATTTTTCCCGCCATCCCGCCGGCCGGGAGGTCAAGGCCGTGACCGCCCATGCCATGACCATCCGAAAGACTCCGGACGGGGTCGTCGCGCGGTACGTGGTCGACATCTGAGCCGGGCGGCTCCGGCCGAAGCGGATGGCGCAGCGGGGGCAGGGAGGTTCCGCGATGCGGTTCCAGGACGTGACCCTGCGGAAGCTCTCGGAGACGATGTGGGAAATCCCGAAGGGCCCCGGGATGAGGGTCCCGGGCCTCGTCTTCGCCTCCGAGGCCATGATGGCGGACATCGTCCGGGACGACGCGGTCCGCCAGGTGATGAACGTCGCCCACCTCCCGGGGATTCTCAAATACAGCATCGGGATGCCGGACATCCACTGGGGGTACGGGTTCCCCATCGGCGGCGTCGCGGCGATGGACCCCGGCGAGGGCGCCGTCTCGCCGGGCGGCGTCGGCTACGACATCAACTGCGGCGTCCGCCTCCTGCGGTCGAACCTCGAAATCGAATCCCTTCGGCCGAAGCTGCCCGACCTCGTCGCGGCGCTCCACCGCGAAGTCCCGTCCGGGGTCGGCTCGACCGGGTTCGTCCGCCTCGCCGGAAAGGACGAAGAGAGGGTCCTGTCCGACGGCTCCCGCTGGTGCGCGTCGCACGGATTCGCGACGGCCGAGGACGTGGCGTTCACCGAGAGCGGCGGCGCCCTCCCCGGCGCCGACCCCGACGCGGTATCGGCGACGGCGAAGAAGCGGGGACGGGACCAGCACGGGACGCTCGGGTCGGGGAACCACTTTCTCGAGATCGACGAGGTGGCCGAGGTCTTCGACCCGGAGGCCGCCGGCGCCTTCGGTCTTTTTCCCGGGCAGGCGGTCGTCCTCATCCACTCCGGATCGCGCGGGCTCGGGTACCAGGTCTGCGACGATTTCCTGCTCGTCATGGCCGACTCGATGCGAAGGCACCGGATCGAGCTGCCCGACCGGCAGCTCGCATGCGCGCCCATACGGTCGCCCGAGGGCGAGCGGTACCTGTCGGCGCTCGCGGCCG
The DNA here is from genome assembly GCA_050263015.1 of Deltaproteobacteria bacterium. Taxonomy (GTDB): domain Bacteria; phylum Desulfobacterota; class Deferrimicrobia; order Deferrimicrobiales; family Deferrimicrobiaceae; genus JBLMWX01. Next base: position 1,729 of record JBLNEU010000192.1, read on the forward strand.
CCGCGAACTTCGCCTTCGCGAACCGGCAGCTTCTCGCCCACCAGGCGCGCGAGACGTTTCTCTCGGTTCTCGGGACGGGGCCGCGCGACCTCGGGATGACGCTCGTCTACGACTGCGGGCACAACAACGCGAAGTTCGAGGAGCACGACGTGGACGGGAGAAAGCGCCGCGTCCTCGTCCACCGGAAGGGGGCGACCCGGTCGTTCCCGTCCGGCAGCGCCGACATCCCGGACGCATACCGGAGCGTCGGCCAGCCGGTCTTCATCCCCGGCGACATGGGGAGCGCTTCGTACGTCCTCGCGGGATCCCCGGGGGCGATGGCGCTCTCCTTCGGCTCCACGTGCCACGGGGCCGGGCGCAGGATGAGCCGGACGCAGGCCAAGGCGAGCGTCCGGGGGAAGTCGATCGTCCGCGAGATGGCGGACCGCGGGGTGCTCGTGGCGTGCGCGTCCCAGAGGACCCTGGCCGAGGAGATCCCCGAGGCATACAAGGACGTCTCCGGGGTGGTCCAGGTCGTCCACGACGCCGGGATCGCCCGCAAGGTGGCCCGCCTGAAGCCTGTCGCCGTCGTCAAGGGATGAAGGGGGGGAAGGTGAAGCGTCCGTGGTTCGAGACGATCTTCGACGAACGGTACCCGGAGCTGTTCGCGCCGCTCGAGGGAAACGCCGAGGAGGAGGTCGAGGAGATCGTCCGGCTCCTGGCGCTCTCCCCGGGCGCGGCGGTCGAGGACCTCGGATGCGGTCGCGGGCGCCACGCGATTCCGCTGGCGCGAAGGGGATACGCCGTCACGGGGGTCGACCTGTCCGACAAGATGCTCCGCCTCGCGAGGACCCGGTCCGAGAGGGACGGGGTCCGGGTCGAATGGGTGCGAGACGACATGAGGGCGTTCTGCCGGCCCGGCGCCTTCGACGCGTGCCTGAGCCTGTTCACCTCCTTCGGCTTCTTCACCGACAGGGAGAACCAGAAGGTGCTCGACAACATCGGGCGGAGCCTGAAGGCGGGGGGGCGTCTCCTCCTGGACCTCCGCAACGCGGGGAAGGGGCTGTCCCGGCTCGACGACCTCGACGAGACGCGTGAGATCGCCTCCGGAACCCTCAAGATGTCGATGCGGTACGACAGCGCGTCGCGGCGGGCGCGGGCCGAGCATGTCCTCACGCGCCGCGACGGGATCCGGATCTCGTCCCGGTTCGACGTGCGGATCTATTCCGAGGAGGAGTTGTCCGGCATGATCCGGGTCGCGGGGATGCGGGTGACCGACGTCCTCGGGTCGCTCTCGGGCGCCCCGTTCGACGACGCGTCGACCCGCATGGTCCTGGTCGCCGCCCGGGCCTGAAAGCCGCGATAACGTCGATCGCTCCGCGTGTCCCGCCAACCGGAATGCCTGCCTCCGGCTGCGGGCGGCCCTGCCCCTAAAGGAGGTCGTCCGGGCCGCGCCTGCCGGGCTGGGTCTTCCGCCCGGGCGCGCCCTGCTCGGGCACGGTCCCGATCCGGAAGGGAAGGACGATCCCTTCCGTCGCGCCGGGCGAGAGCGACTTGCCCGTCGCCGGGTCGACCCGGGCGAAGGTGATGCCCGAGGGGACGGGAAATTCGCGGCCGGGCACCTGGGCGAGCGCGCGCCCCATGTAGCGCACCCAGATCGGCAGCGCCACCGCCGCGGCCGACTCCTTCTCGCCGAGCGGCCGGGGCGCGTCGAACCCCACCCACACCGCGGCCACGAGGTCGGGCGTGAAACCGATGAACCAGGCGTCCGTGTTCTCGTTCGTCGTCCCCGTCTTCCCGGCGATGTGGGGCGAGAGGCCGCGCGCCGACCGTCCCGTCCCGCTCCTTATCACTTCCTGCATCAGCCGCGTGGCGAGGTACGCCGTCTCCGGCGCGATCGCCGGCTCGGCGGCGGGGGCGTTCCGCTCCAGGACGTTGCCCGCCGCATCCCGCACCTCGCGGATGAAGAAGGGGGTCGGGCGCATGCCGGCGTTGGCGAACGTCGCGTATGCCGTGCACATCTCGAGCGGGGTGACCCCCGAGGAGCCGAGGGCCACGGACAGGTTGCGCTCGATCGGCGACTCGATCCCGAGCTTGCGCGCCTCCTGGAGCGCCGCGTCCACCCCGATCTCGTTCAGGAGGCGGATTGTCGCCAGGTTCCGCGACTGCGCAAGCGCCTCGAGGAGCGGGATGGGGCCAAGGAAAGTGCCGTCGTAGTTGCGCGGCTTCCACATCTCGGTCTCGTCGATGTCGAACTCGATCGGAGAGTCGTCCGCCTGCGACACCAGCGTGCGGCCCTTGTCCAGCGCGGCGGCGTAGATGATCGGCTTGAAGGAGGAGCCCGGCTGGCGCCTCGCCTGGAGCGCCCGGTTGAACTGGGACTTGGCGAAGTCCGCGCCGCCCACCATGGCGAGGACGCCGCCCGTGTGGGAATCGAGGGAAAGGACCGCCCCCTGGAGCCCCTCGTACCTGTTCTTCTCCTCCATCCGCCTGATCCCCTCCTGGAGGGCGTCGTGGGCCGCCTCCTGGAGTCTCATGTCGATGGTCGTGTAGATCCGCATCTCGCTCTTGTAGATCGCCTCGACCCCGTACTTCTCCGAGATGTACATGCGCACGTGCTCGAGGAAGTACGCCGCCTTGGACCGGAAGGTCGACGGGGGGGCGAGGACGATCCTGGCGTCGAAAGCGCGGTCCGCGACGTCCTGCGTCAGGAACCCGGCCTCGACCATCCGTCGGAGAACGTACTTCTGCCGCGACTTCGCGCCTTCGAAGCTCGCCCTCGGCGAGTAGCGCGTGGGCGCCTTGGGGAGCCCGGCGAGCATCGCCCCCTCGGGAAGCGAGAGGTCGCCGACCCCCTTTCCGAAGTAGGTCCGCGCCGCGGCCTCGACCCCGTACGCGCCCTCGCCCAGGTAGATCTGGTTCAGGTAGAGGTAGAGGATCTCTTCCTTCGTCAGCTGTTTCTCGATGCGGTAAGCCATGATCAGTTCCTTGAGCTTCCGCGCGACGCTCCTCTCGGGAGTGAGGAAGAGGTTCTTCACCGTCTGCTGGGTGATCGTGCTCCCCCCCTGGTGAAACCCGACCGCGAGGAGGTCCTTGATCGCCGCCCGTGCGATGGCGGTGAAGTCCACCCCCTTGTGCCGGAAAAAGTTGGCGTCCTCGGCGGCGACGAAGGCGTACACGACGTGGCGGGGAATCCGGGCGTACGGGACGACGGTCCGCTTCTCGAGGTAGATCTCCCCGGCCAGCCGGTTGTTCCGGTCGTAGATCTTGGAGGAGACGCTCGGCCTGTACGCCTCCGCGGATTCGATCGAGGGAAAGTCGCCGAACGCGGCGAGCAGGCCGAGCCCCGCGGCCGCGCCCACGAGGAAGCAGGCGAGGAGCAGCGCCCCCTTGAGTGCGACCTTCTTCGCGGGAAACCGTTTCGGCGCGCCCGCCAGTTCCACGTCGTCCAACGCCGCCCCTTTACCCCGGAATGAGGAGTTGATGCGATAATCATTCTATACTTGCGGCGCACCCCGGGGAAAGGGATAGCGCGATGAGGAGTCGTTGCGCCACGCTGGCTCTGGCTGTTGTGCCCCTGCTGTGCGGGTGCGACTTCTCCTTTTCCCTGTCGTTCGTCAGCGGCGATTTCGACTTTCCCGCGGAGTCCGCGGTCATCGCGAGCGATCCGGCGACCGACGGGGACGTGCGGGCCGACGGGGCCGTCGAGACGGCCGACGTCATCCTTGCCGGAGCGGATCCGCTGGCGCCGCCGGCCCCCGAGTATCGCGGATTCCTTTCGTTTCCCCTGGCAGGCATCCCGGTCGGCGCGTGGATCGAATCGGCGACCGTCACCGTCACGGTGGACCGGGTCGACCTGTCTGGGACGGGGCTCGTCCTGTCGTTCGACCGCGTCCGGTACGGCGACGTCCTCTCGGCAGCGGCGTTCGACGCGCCGGGGACGCGGGTCGGCAGCCTCCCGGCGGGCGTCACGCTTTTTTCGGCCGCGGGTCCGCAGCTCGTCTCGTTCAACGTCGTCCCGGAACTCCAGGCCGAGGTGAACGATCCGTCAGCCCGGTTTTTCCAGCTGCGTGCACGGGCCCCGGGAGGGCTCGCCTCGATCGTGGACGGCGCCGGGAACAGGGCCGGCGGGCTGCCCACGGACCGCTCGCTGGCCCCGGCGTTGTCGGTCACATGGCGACCTTGAGAGCACGGTCAGGGGGACATTCCTGATCTTGACAGGTCATTTCGCTGTCAAGTTTCAGGTTGAAGGAGTGTCCCCCGCCAAGTGAATAGAGGGGCGCGGCGATGCGTAGAATACACACACCACGTATGATCCGAGAAAGGGG
>JBLNEU010000193.1:0-7331 GCA_050263015.1 Deltaproteobacteria bacterium
GCGACCTCGGCCGCGAGGTCGTCGGACCGCTTCTCGAGCCCCTCGCCCACCTGGAACCGGGCGAAACGGGCCACGCGCGCCTCGCCGGTCCGGGCGGCCATCGCCTTCAGCAGGTCCCTGACCTTGCGGTCCGGGTCCTTGATGAACGCCTGCTCGACGAGGCAGAAATCCCCGAAGAACTTCTCCAGCTTCCCCTCGGCGATCCTGTCCACGATCTTTTCCGGCTTTCCGGCCGCGAGCGCCTGTTCGCGGTAGATCGCCTTCTCCCGCGCCAGGACGTCCGCCGGCACGCCGTCCCGGTCGACCCACGAGGGGTTGGCCGCCGCCACCTGCATGGCGAGATCCTTCGCGAGCGCGGCGAACTCGGCGTTCCCCGCCGGGGCCCCGCGCAGCTCGACGATCACGCCGATCTTGCCGCCGGCGTGGATGTAGGGAACGACCACGCCCTTCTCCCCCGGCGGCACCTCGAACCGGGCGAAGCGGCGGAACGAGATCTTCTCCCCGATCTTGGCGACCTTCCCGGTGAGCTTCTCGTTCAGGGTCCCGCCGGCGGCGGGCATGGCGAGCGCCTGCTCGACGTCCCCGGGGTTCTTCTCCTGCACGAGCGCCGCGACCTCGCGCGCGAAGGCCTGGAAATCGTCGGTCTTGGCGACGAAATCGGTTTCGCAGTTCACCTCCACGAGGGCGCCCGCCGCGCCGTCGACGCGCGCCGCCACGACCCCCTCCGAGGCGATGCGCGACGCCTTCTTGGCCGCGGCCGCGAGGCCCTTCGTGCGGAGCAGGTCGATCGCCTGCTCCATGCTCCCGCCGGACTCGGACAACGCCTTCTTGCAATCCATCATCCCCGCGCCGGTCTTCTCGCGGAGATCGCGAACCATCTCCGATGTGATCTGCATCCCGAAACCCTCTCCTGATCGAATGTCGAATGCCGGAGCGAATCCTTGCGACAGGCCCGCGCGCGAGCCGGGCGCCGGCGCCCCGGGGAATCACTCCTCCGCGGCGGCAGTCGCCCCCGCGGGCTCTTCCTCGGTGGAGATCAGCGACATGGTGACCTCGGGCGCCGCGGCTTCCTTGTCGCCCGAGGACGCCGTCTTCTCGGCCCACGCCGCCTTCCCCTCGATGATCGCGTCCGCGACCTTGCCCAAGAACAGCTTGATCGCCCGGATGGCGTCGTCGTTGCCGGGGATGATGTAGTCGATGAGGTCCGGGTCGCAGTTGGTGTCGACGATCGCCACGATCGGGATCCCCAGCCGCCGCGCCTCGAGCACCGCGATCTCCTCGCGGGACGGGTCGACGACGAAGATGGCGTCCGGGACGCGCTTGAGCTCCCGGATGCCGCCGAGGACCTTCTCCATCTTGGCCCGCTCCTTGGTGAGCTTGAGGACTTCCTTCTTCGGAAGCTTCTCGGCGGTGCCGTCGGTGGCCATGTCGGTCAGCGACTGGAGCCGGTCGAGGCTCTTGCGGATCGTCTGGAAGTTGGTGAGCATCCCGCCCAGCCAGCGGACGTTGACGTACGGCGCGCCCGCGCGCCGCGCCTCCTCCTCGACCGCCTCCTGGGCCTGCTTCTTGGTCCCGACGAACAGGACCGTCCTGCCTTCCGCCGCCATGTTCCTCACGACGTCGTACGCCGAGCGGAACATCTTGACCGTCTGCTGCAGGTCGATGATGTAGATCCCGTTGCGGGACGTGAAGATGTACCGCTTCATCTTCGGGTTCCACCGCTTCGTCTGGTGGCCGAAATGGACGCCCGCCTCGAGAAGCTGCTTCATCGTGATGACCGAACCTTGCCCGTTTGCCATTGCCCGCGTTCCTCCTTCGTCTTAGGGGTTGTTCCTCCGGGCGTTCCGCCCCTCCCCATCCACCCGGCCCCGAAGGACCGGGCACCCCGGGGAGAGTCCCGCCCGTGGGGGATAAATGCCGAACCGGATATCTATATCATATTGGCAGTTTGCCGCGCAACTCCCGCGCCGGGATCGTCTCCTCCTGACAATGTGCGGCGCCCGGAAGCCGCTGCGTCTCCGGGGGGCTCGCCCTGCGCTCCAGGCCGCGCCGGCCCGGCGTTGCTCGTGAACGTGCCACGCGGCCGTCTCCCAGTGCTCCCGTTCGCTTCGTGGTCCGCGCGACCCCTCGGTTCTCAGATGCGCACGGCATCCGCTGGGCGCCGTATAGGGGTCCCGGAGAACCGGGTCGGTGAGGCGCCCGCCGGGCCCGAACGTGCGGCCTTCCGCTCGGACGACCCCCCGTCGCCATGCAGCGCCTTCCGGGATACGGTGCGAGCCGACCCCCATGCGGAGGCAGCGAAGCCTTTGGGAACGCCCGGAGCACTACGTCCGGTACCCGGCGTTGATCCGGATGTAGTGGTGGTTCAGGTCGCAGAAGTACAGGGACCAGGAGCCGCGGCCCAGGCCGAGGGCGACGTCGATGCCGTACGCGTCCTTCCGGATCTTCGGAGCGGCGCGCCGCTCGGCGTCCGGGTCGGTCCGCATGCCGCGCCCGAGCACCTTCTCCCCGGCGAAGGAGACCTCGGCACGGGCCGGGTCCACGACGATCCCCGCGCGCCCCACGGCCGCGACGACGCGGCCCCAGTTGATGTCGGCGCCGTAGACGGCCGTCTTCACGAGGGGGGAGGTGGCCACCGCCCGCGCCGCCTTTTCCGCGTCGCGGTCGCTCCTCGCGCCGGTCACCGCGATCCGGACGACCCGGGTCGCCCCCTCGCCGTCCCGCACGATCATCAGGGCGAGATCGAGGAGAAGGGACCGGAGCGCCTCCGCGAAGGCGGCGAGATCCTTCCCCGCGAGGGGGGGCAGGCCGCACGCCCCGTTGGCGAAGACCGCGGCCGTGTCGTTCGTGCTCGTGTCGCCGTCCACGACGATCCGGTTGAACGAGAGGCCGACCGCCTCCCGGAAGGCCAGGCGCAGGTCGGCGGGCCGGACCGCCGCGTCGGTGAATACGTAGGCGAGCATCGTCCCCATGTTCGGCGCGATCATCCCGGCGCCCTTGGCGATGCCGCCCAGCGTGACGGCCCGTCCCCGGACCCGGACCGTCCGGACGCCGCGCTTCGGGTACGCGTCGGTCGTCAGGATCGCGTCGCCCGCCGCAACGATTCCCCGCGGCGACAGCGACGCGCACAGCCCGGGGAGCGCCGCGACGATCCTGTCCACGGGAAGCGGGACGCCGATGACGCCCGTCGAGGAGACGAGGAGCGAATCCTTCGGGAGCCCGAGAGCCCGGCATGCCGCCGCCGAAGTCTCCCTCACCGCGTCGAGGCCTTGCGCGCTGCACGCGTTCGCGTTTCCGCTGTTGACGACGATGCCGCGCAGGGAGCTGCGCGACCGCAGCCGCTTGCCCCACGCGACGGGGGCGGCGAACACGCGGTTCCGGGTGAAGACGACGTCCGAGACGCAAGGGGCGTCGCTCGCCACCACGGCGAGGTCCGGCTTCCCTGTCTTCTTGATGCCGCACGCCGCGCCCCCGCCCCGGAACCCGGGGACCCGGATCTCCCTGACGGGCCTCACGGGCTCACGCCTCCTTGCCGCAGCATTTCTTGTACTTCTTCCCCGACCCGCACGGGCACGGCTCGTTGCGCCCGACCTTCTTCGACGCGTGCCGCTGCGTCGTCACCCCGGCGCGCGAGATGTCGCCGCGGCCGAGGTTGACGCGGCGCGGCTGGGCCGGCAGGCGCGCGGCCAGCCGCTCCGGCTCCTCCTCGCGCTGGATCCTGACGTGGAAGAGGCGCTTGAGGGTCTCCTCCTTGATCCGGGCCACCAGGTCGGCGAACATGTCGAACCCCTCCCGCTGGTACTCCTTCAGGGGGTCCTTCTGGGCGTAGCCGCGCAGCCCGATCCCTTCCTTGAGGTGGTCCATCGAGAGAAGGTGGTCCTTCCAGAGGGCGTCGATCGTCGAGAGGAGGAACATCCGCTCGAGGTAGCGCATCGCGTCCTCGCCGTACTCCTGCTCCTTCGCCCGGTAGGCGGCCTCGGCCCCCGCGGCGATCCGCTCCGCGAGCTTCTCCTGGGTGAGCGTCGGCACCTCCCCTTCGGGCAGGTCGGGCCGGAAGCCGAACTGTGCGGACAGCGCATCCCCGAGCCCGGCCAGGTCCCACTCCTCCGGGTGCGTCTTCTCGTCGGCGAACCGCGAGGCGAGCTCCTCGGAGACCTCGCCCGCCATGTCCATCACGATCCCGCGCAGGTCGCCCCCCGAGAAGATCTCCCGGCGCATCTCGTAGATCACGGTGCGCTGCCTGTTCATCACGTCGTCGTATTCGAGGAGGTGCTTCCGGATGTCGAAGTTGTGCGCCTCGACCTTCTTCTGCGCGTTCTCGACCGCCTTGTTGATGAGGCCGTGCTCGATCGGCTCCCCCTCCTCCATCCCCAGCTTCTCCATGATCGGTGCGATCCGGTCGGAGCCGAAGATCCGGAGGAGGTCGTCCTCGAGCGACAGGTAGATCCGCGAAGAGCCGGGGTCGCCCTGGCGCCTCGCCCGGCCCCGGAGCTGGTTGTCCACCCGGCGGGACTCGTGTCGCTCCGTGCCGATGATGTGGAGGCCGCCCTTGTCCACGACGCCGGGGCCCAGCTTGATGTCGACGCCCCGGCCGGCCATGTTGGTGGCGATCGTGACCTTGCCGGGCTGTCCCGCCTCGGCGATGATCTGCGCCTCCTTCTCGTGGTGCTTGGCGTTCAGCACGTTGTGCGGGATGCCGTGCCGGTTGAGAAGGCCCGAGACCCGCTCCGACTTCTCGATCGAGACGGTCCCCACGAGGACCGGGCGCCCTTCGCCGTGCAGGACCTTGATCTCCTCGAGGACGGCGTTGAACTTCTCCCGCTCCGTCCGGTAGATCTGGTCCCCGAGATCCTCGCGGACCATCGGCTGGTTCGTGGGGACGACCACGACGTCGAGCTTGTAGATCTGCTTGAACTCGACGGCCTCCGTGTCGGCGGTGCCGGTCATCCCCGCGAGCTTCTCGAACATGCGGAAGTAGTTCTGGAAGGTGATCGTGGCCAGGGTCTGGTTCTCGTTCTCGACCTTCACCCCCTCCTTGGCCTCGACGGCCTGGTGGAGGCCGTCCGACCAGCGCCGGCCCGGCATCAGCCGCCCGGTGAACTCGTCAACGATCACGACCTCGCCGTCCTTGACCATGTAGTCGACGTCGCGGTGGAAGAGGACGTGGGCTTTCAGCGCCTGGTTGACGTGGTGCAGGATCTCGATGTTTCGCGGGTCGTAGAGGTTGTCGACCGAGAGGAGCCGCTCGATCTTGGGGATCCCCGCATCCTCCGTCAGGATGACGCTGCGCGCCTTCTCGTCGACCTTGTAGTCCTCGTCCTTCCTGAGGAACCCGGCGATCGAGTTGATCCGGACGTACTTGTCGGTGGACTCCTCGGCCGGCCCCGAGATGATGAGGGGCGTGCGGGCCTCGTCGATCAGGATCGAGTCGACCTCGTCGACGATGGCGTAGTGGAGCTCGCGCTGGACCATGTCCTCCGTGCGGAACTTCATGTTGTCCCGCAGGTAGTCGAAGCCGAACTCGTTGTTCGTCCCGTACGTCACGTCGCACCGGTAGGATGCCTGGCGCTCGGAGTCGTCCATCCCGTGGACGATGACGCCCACGGAGAGGCCGAGGAACCTGTAGATCGCGCCCATCCACTCCGCATCGCGCTTGGCGAGGTAGTCGTTGACGGTGACGAGGTGGACGCCGCGGCCCGAGAGGGCGTTGAGGACGATCGGGAGCGTGGCGACGAGCGTCTTCCCCTCGCCGGTCCGCATCTCGGCGATCCTCCCTTCGTGGAGGACCATCCCGCCGATCAGCTGGACGTCGAAATGGCGCATCGACACGACGCGCCGGCTCGCCTCGCGCACCGTGGCGAAGACCTCGGGCAGGAGGGCGTCCAGAGGCTCCCCCTTCTCGAGGCGGCCGCGGAACTCGGCCGTGCGGGCGGCAAGAGCCGCGTCCGATAGGCCCGCGACCGTCGGCTCCAGGGCGTTGATCCGGTCGACCGCGGGCCGCATCCGGTCGATGGTGCGCTGGTTGGCCGTGCCGAACACTTTCCTGAGAATGTTTCCGAGCATCGAGAGACGACCTTCTTCCTTCGGATAAAAACGGGCCAAAAAAAAACGCCCCGACGGGGGAGCGCCCCCGGGAGCCGTTCGCGGCTTCCGAAACCCGCTCTTCCTAGTTGAGGAACCGGGCCGGGTTCACGGCGAGGCCGTTGACGTGGACCTCGTAATGGAGGTGCGGCCCGGTCGTCCGCCCCGTCGCGCCGACCTTTCCGACGACGTCCCCCTTCCCGACGATCGCTCCCGCCTCGACGAACCGTTCCGACAGGTGCGCGTAGAGCGTGCGGTACCCGTACCCGTGGTCGACCACCACCAGGTTGCCGTAAAGGGGCTCGTAGGCGCTCCGGACCACTTTTCCCCCGGCGGCCGACTTCACCGACGTCCCCGCGGGAGCGTCGATGTCGACGCCGTGGTGGAAGACTTTCGTTTCGGTGAACGGCGACTGCCGGACGCCGAACCCGGATCCGAGGATTCCCCGCGCCGGCCAGGCCGCGGGCACGCTCTCCAGCACGATCCGGCTCGCATCCAGCTTCTCGCAGACGGTTTCCATGTTCTTGACGTCGACCAGGATGCTCTCCTTCAGCTGCTCGCAGCGCAGGTCGAGAAGCCGGTCCAGGCGGGCGGCCGCCGCCGACTCGGGGGTCTCGGATCCCCCGATCCCCGGCGCCCGGCGGTCGTTCCCGTCCCCGGCCCGCAGCGACTCGTTGATGTTGACGAGCGACCGGACGCGGGTGTCGAGCATCCGGATCCGCTCCACCTCCGTCTCGATGCTCTCGAACTTCGCGTGGAGATTGTACAGCGTGATGTTCTGCTCGCTAACGCGCTCGCGGAGGTTGCGCAACTCCCGGAGCTTGGCGAGGTTGTCACGATAATCGTAAATGAATTCGGTCGTCAGAACGAAAAACAGACCGACGATTCCGAGGAGGACGGCAAACCCGGTCCGGCCGAGCTGGAACTCGCCCGATCGTCCCGAATCGCCGATGCGGATGGAAAAGGTGTACCGCTCGCGCACCTCCCCCCTGACCTCCATGTCCGTGGAATCGGATGGTACGGTATCACGGGGGTCATCGCACTGTCAACCAATGGCGGTCTTCTTCGCCTTTTTGCCGGTGCCCCTGTTCCGGGCCACGACGGGATCCACGATTTCGCCGCAGTTCAGGCAGCGCCACGCGTAGAACAGGTCCAGCATGTCCTGGAACCGCTCGTAGACCATCGCCCCGTTGCAACGTGGGCACTTGAGCCGTCTCGTCACGCGCGCCATGGACACTACCCCCTTCGTC
>JBLNEU010000194.1:0-4933 GCA_050263015.1 Deltaproteobacteria bacterium
CGGTTCGTGGGCGCCCGCCAGGGCCCACAGGGAGCGCAGCGACGTCTGCGCCGTGCCGGCGTGCTCGGTCGTCGCCGAGGCGATGGTCGCCATCGTGCTGGCCGACGCGTTCCTCCGGAAATTCGGTGGGGACTCGATGAGGGAAATCCAATATAATTATGCCGGTTACCTCCGGCGGATCGCCGGGGGATGAGCCGCGGTCCTCGGCGGGGCGGCGCCGCCGTCCTGATCGGGTTCATGGGCGCGGGGAAGAGCTCCGTCGGGCGGCTCTTGGCCGCGCGCCTGGGGGCCGAGTTCATCGACCTGGACGCGCGCATCGAGGCCTCCGCGGGTTGCAGCGTCCGGGAAATCTTCGCGTCGCAGGGCGAAGGGGTGTTTCGGCAGATGGAGAGGGAAGCGATCCGGGAAGCCGTCGCGGGTCCGGGGCGGGTGATCGCCGCCGGGGGAGGGGCGTTTCTCGATCCCGGCAACAGGGCGCTGCTCAAGGGGTACGCGCCCGTCATACTCCTTTCCGCGTCGCCGGAGACCGTGATCCGGCGGCTGTCGCTGGACGAGTCCCGGCCGCTCCTCGGGGACGGCGACAGGGAAGAGAAAGTCCGGGAGTTGATGGCCCGGCGCCGGGAGTCCTACGGCGAAGCCGACTTCGCCGTGGACACCGACGGCCGGACCGTCCGCCAGGTCGCCGAACGCGTGGCGAAGCTCCTCGGGAGCCGGAAAGGAAGACGGAAATGACCGCGGAAATGCTCACCGTCTCCCTCGGCGCGCGTTCCTACGACATCCATTTCGGCAAGGGCCTTCGCGATGCCTTCGGCGCGTGGCTTTCGGCGGCGCGCGGCGGCGCCGACGTGTTCGTCGTGACGGACCGGAACGTCGCCGCCATCTACGGCGAGGACATCGGCCGCTGGGTCGGGGATGCGCCGCACGCCGTCCTCGCCATCGAGCCCGGGGAGGAAAGGAAGACCTGGGAGACGGTCCGCGACATCTACGCCTTCCTGGCGCGGGGGACGGGATCGGGGAAGGGGGCGGACCGGGATTCCCTCGTCGTCGCCTTCGGCGGCGGCGTCGTGGGCGACCTCGCGGGGTTCGCGGCCGCGACGTGGCTTCGGGGCGTCCGGCATGTCCAGGTCCCGACCACGCTTCTCGCGCAGGTCGACAGCAGCGTCGGGGGGAAGACCGGCTTCAACCTGCCCGAAGGCAAGAACCTCGCGGGAGCGTTTCACCAGCCGCGGGCCGTCTTCATCGACCGGTCGTTCCTGCTGACCCTGGACGACCGGAATCTCCGGGCGGGCATGGCGGAGGCGGTCAAGTGCGCGCTCGCCGGGGATGCCTCCCTGTGGGCCCTCTTTCTCGAGCACGGCGCCCGGTGGAAGGCGATGACGGACAGGGAATGGGACGCCGTCATCCGGCGTTCCGTGGCCTTCAAGGCGTCGGTGGTCGAGAGGGACGAGAGGGAGGGCTCGACGCGCCGGATCCTCAACCTGGGACACACGGTGGGACACGCGCTCGAGCGGGCCGCCGGCTACGGGCGCTTCCTCCACGGCGAGGCGGTGGCCGTGGGGCTGGCCTGGGAGGCCGTCTTCTCGTCCCGCATGGGCGTCACGCCCGCCGCCCTCGCCGACCGGATCTGCGGGCTCCTCGGGGAGATGGGATTCGTCCTCGACGATGCCGGAGTGTCCACCGCGTCGATCGTCGCGGCTCTCTCCGCCGACAAGAAGAGGATCGTGTCGGACATCGAGGTGCCCATGGTGACCGCCCCCGGCGAATGCGCTCTCCGCCGGATTCCACCGGACCGGCTCGCGCGGGACCTGGCGGAGGTCAGGGACGAGGTGCGGGAACGGACGCGGATGCCCGGCCTCCTGCCCGCCGCGGCCCGGTCGGAACCGGCGGAAGGAGCCGCGCGCGGAGCGGCCGTTCCCGCCGAGGAGCGGGACCTGCTGGCGCGGATCGCGCGGGGCGAGGCAGGCGCGGCCGTCAAGGCGCTGGAAAGGAAGGTCGCCTCGAACCCGCGGGACGTGCCCTCCATCGTGCTGCTCGCCACGGCTTATCGCCGCCTCGGGAACGCGGCGGGCGCGTGGGAGATGATCAAGGAGGCCCTCGCGCAGCGGCCGTCGGACGCGCGGGCGCAGCGCATCGCGCGGGAGATCGAGAGGGACATCGCGAGCGCGCCGCGAAAGGGCGGCGACGGGCCCGCGGCGCCGCTGGAGGACGTCATCATCCTCGATGACGGGAAGTTCGAGCTCAAGGCGGTCGATCCCGCGGCAGGCGCGCCCGGGGCGGCTGCCGCGAAGGGCCCGCCCGGTCCGCCGGGCGGCGCCGCACGCCCCGCCGCGGAGGAATCCGGACCGGCGGGCCGCCTGGTGCGCACGATCACGATGGCCAACCTCTGCTGGGCCCAGGGACGCAGGGACGAGGCGCGCGAAATCGTCGCGGAGATCCTCCGGAAAGACCCGGGCGACCCCCGGGCGCTCGCGTGGGGCGCCGAGCACGACGAGAAGGCGGTCGACGCGGGCGCCGATGCGGCGGCCCGGAAGCTGTCGCTGCTCCTCGAAACGATCGCGAAGGAGTACGGCTATGACATTTCGAGACCTGTTTGAAGGGATGCACCGGAAGGACCCCCTGATCAGCGGGGGCGCCCTGGCCGGGTCCGACGGGCTTGCGGTCGAGGAGTGGAAGGCGGAGTCCGCGGAGCGGGACCTCGGCGCGCTCTGCGCCGAGATGGCCCAGTTCTTCAAGGAATCGGGACGAATTTCGAGCGAGACCGGACTGGGGACCGCCCGCGAGCTGTTCGTCGCGGGCGAAAGCGGCCTCATCTTCGTCCGGCGGGTGACGGACGAATATTTCCTCCTTCTCCTGGCCGCGCCGGAGGCCATCCAGGGGAAATGCAGGTTCCTCCTGCGGCAGTGCGCGCGGCAGGCGCTGGAGATGCTGTGAGGCCCCGGTCCCGCCCCCGCGTTCTGGTCGTCGACGGCCCGAACCTGAACGTGCTCGGCCGGCGCGAGCCGGAGATCTACGGCCGCAAGACCCTCGAAGACATCCGACGCGACGTGACGGCGGCCGCCCGGCGGGCCGGAGCGTCCGTCGCGTTCTTCCAGTCGAACCACGAAGGCGAGATCGTCGGCGCCCTCCAGGACGCCCGGGGAAAGTTCGAGGGGCTCATCATCAATCCGGGCGGATACACGCACACGAGCGTCGCCATTCGCGACGCCCTCCTCTACGCCGGCGTTCCGGCCGTCGAGGTCCACTTGAGCAACCCGGCGGCCCGCGAGCCGTTCAGGAGGACATCGCTCGTCGAGGATGCCGTGGTGGGCCGGATCGCGGGATTCGGGGGCTTCGGATACGTCCTGGCCCTGTCGGCCGTTCTCAACCACATCGGGAGGGGGGAGGCGCCGCGCGCGCTCTCCGCGCGGGGACGAGGCGGTCTTGCCGGCAGTTGATTCCCGCATGGCGAGACTCCTGGCGTTGCTGTCCCGGAGCCGGGTCGACGCGTTCCTCTGCGTCCGGATGACGAACATCCGCTACCTGACGGGCTTCACGGGAAGCGACGCCGTGCTCCTGGCATCCGGGGACGGCGCCGTCTTCGTGACCGACGGCCGGTACGGGGAGCAGGCCCGGCGCGAGGTGAGGGACGCGGAGATCGTCGTTTCGGACCGGAAGTGGCGGGACGCGGCGCGGCGCCTCGCGCGCAGGCGCCGGATCGGGTTCGAGAGCCGGCACATGACCGTCGAGACCTACCGGGTCGTGTCCCGTGGACGGGAGAACCGGTGGACGGCCATGGGGGACCCGGTCGAAAAGCTCCGCATGATCAAGGACGAGAGGGAAGTGCGGGCAATGGAGGGGGCCGCGGCGGCGGCCGCGGGCGCGCTTCTCGCGGTCCTGGCCGACGGGATCAGGGGCCGGGCCGAGGCGGACGTGGCCGCGGACCTGGAGCGGGGAATGAAGCGGGGCGGAGCCGAGGACGTTTCGTTCCGCGCGATCGTCGCCTCGGGGGCGCACGCGTCGCTGCCCCATGCGACGCCGGGCCGCGGGACGATCGGCCGGGAAGACGGGGTGGTGATCGACTTCGGCGCGCGGCGACACGGCTACTGTTCCGACGAGACCGTCACCCTCCTTCCCGCGCGGCCGGCAGCCGTCCTGCGGCGGATGTGCGATGCCGCGATGCGCGCCCAGGAGGCCGGTTTGCGGGCCATCCGTCCGGGGGTCCCGTGCCGAGACGTCGACGCGCGGGTGCGGGAATCTCTGGACCGGGCCGGATATTTGAAGTATTTTGTTCATTCCACCGGCCACGGGGTGGGGCTGGACATCCACGAGCGTCCCTCGCTCTCCCCGAGGTCGAAGGACCGGCTCGCCGAGGGGATGGTCGTGACCGTGGAGCCGGGGATCTACGTCCCGGGGGTGGGGGGAGTCCGCGTCGAGGACATGGTCCGGGTCGGCGCCTCGCGCGCCGAGCGGATCACCTACCTCCCGAAAAAGTCTTTGGCGGCGGCGTGAAGAGGAGCGCATGTATACGACTTCGGACTTCCGGAACGGGCTCAAGATCGATTTCGAAGGCGAGCCGTATCTCATCGTCTATTTCCAGCACGTCAAGCCCGGCAAGGGCGGGGCGTTCGTGCGCACCAAGCTCAAGAACCTCAAGACGGGCGCGGTTCTCGAGCACACCTTCCGCAGCGGGGACAAGGTCGGGAAGCCGGATCTGGAAGAACGGGAAATGCAGTTCATGTACCGAATGGAGAACCAGTTCCACTTCATGGAGACCAGGACGTACGAGCAGATCTACCTCGACGAGGAGCACATGGGCGACGCCGCCGACTACATGATCGAGAACCTGCCCGTGAAGGTGCTCTTCTACAAGGGGGAGCCGATCGGGATCGATATCCCGTTCTTCATCGACCTGAAGATCGTCGAAACCGAACCCGGTGTCCGCGGGGACACGGTG